>CAYTDF010000019.1:0-20086 GCA_964436365.1 uncultured bacterium
GGCGTCGAGGTAGCTCTGCATGGTTTCGATGGCCGGATGCCGGTCCGGGGTCACAAGAGGTTCTTCGATCCGGTCGCCGACAAGTGCCGTGTACGCATCCAGGGTGGTATGTCCGGGCAAGACCGCGAGCAAGTTCGTATCTTCGATCGCTTTCTCTTCTGGTTCCTCGGGCTCCGTTCCCCAGCGGTACATCACGTAGAGCAAGCCTGAAAGGAGTGCGCAAACTGCCAATCGTACCGGGGTTGTGAAGGCGTATTGAAGCGTTTCAGCAAGGTACATGGCGGTTTGTGTTACTCCTTCCCGTTTCGTTCGGTTCTTACTGTTCGCAGGTCGTGTGCCAAGTTGGCCCAGAAGGATATAAGTTCATACAAACCAAATAGATACAGAAATAAGAAGGGAAAGAGTCAGGTTTGGGGGGGAATGGCAATGGTTGCCCGTATCGGCGAGAAGAGAGGCAGATGTTTCCCATTACGGTGCCCAGACGGGCAACGAGCGCTCGGCATACGGGTAAATGAGCGGATTCTGCCCAAAACGGAGCACAGTACGAGAGAATGGGCACTCGAGGTGGGGTCAGGCCCCGGGGGATTCTGTGATCTCGGAGGATTTCGCAGTCTTGAGGAGGGAGGCGGCGGCTTCCTCGTCGTAGGGGAGGCCTTCCGCATCGACGTCTTGTAGCAAGAGATCCAGCAACACCGCGCGGTCGTTCAACTGGGGATCGTCGAGCACCCGCTCAAGGAGTCCCTGCAGCAGATCGGAAAAACTCGGGCCTGGAGATAACCCCAGTTCGATCAACTCCTTACCACCAATCTTGAGGTCGCGGAGCGTCAAAGCGTCGTTTTTTCGCTCGATACGGCGCACCATGCGCACAAAACGCCGAAATCCCTCCTGAAATCCCTTTTTGTTGCGGTTGCCTCGCCGGTCGGCGATCTGCAACCGCAGCAAGTCGCGGATCCGTTCGGGACCGACCCGCCGGAGCAGCCGCCGCGCCCCACCGGCACGCATCCGAGGTCCGAGATCGGCCATGTGGTTCCCGATAAGACGTTCAGCGCTCTCGATTTGCGCGTTCGAGAAGCGCAGCCGATGCATGACCGCAGTCGCCATCCGCGCACTCTCTTCCTGGTGACCGTAGAAGACGTAGTCCTCGCGGTCGTCCTTCCAGGTCTTGCAACCCGGCTTGCCGATGTCGTGCAACAGGGCAACCCAGCGCAAGAACGGATGCTTCGGATGGAGCGCCTCGACCGTCAGCAGCGAATGCTCGCCAACGTCGTGCGAATGATAGCGGTTCTGCTCCACGCCGAAACAAGCGTCGAACTCGGGCAAGACCTCACGGAGAAGCCCCGTCTCACGCATCACCCGAATCCCGATCTCCGGGTGGGAATAGCCCAGCAGCTTCATAAACTCGTCCCGCACCCGTTCGGCGGAAATCCGCTGGATGGCCGGAGCCAGCTCGTGCATGGCTCGGAGCGTCTCCGGCTCGATCGTGGCCTCCAACTTGGCCGCGAACCGCGCCGTACGCACCAGCCGCAGATGATCTTCTTCGAAACGCTCCCTGGGCTCGCCGACCGTGCGGATCACCCGGTCGCGCAGGTCCCGCTCCCCATCGAATGGATCCAGTTTCTCCAGCGTCACCAGGTCCATGGCCATCGCGTTAACCGTAAAGTCGCGCCGCTGCAAATCTTCGTGGATACTGTCGGCGAACCGCACTGTGGCGTGACGCCCGTCGATGGATTCGACGTCGTAGCGATACGTGGTCAGCTCGTAGTGAACGCTGTCGATCACAGCCACGACCGTGCCGTGCTCGATCCCCACGGGGACGACCCGAATCCCGGCTCGGCGCAAGCGAGCCATCACCTCTTGGGGCCGCAACGGCGTCGCCATATCCCAGTCCGCGTCGCGCGGCGGGGTTGCGGCCCGCGCCCCAGCATCGGTTGTCTCCCCACGAATCGACAGTTCGACGAGATCGCGAATTAATCCGCCAACGACATACAACTCGGGCCCGAGGCATTCGTGAAGCCGTGAAACCGCGTCCGGGATGGTCTGTCGTTCGAGCATGTCGTGTCGTCTCACGGAGTCAGCCAATCGGTCGGCACCCGATACAGCGTGGACTGTCGACCTTTCTGCGGAGAACGGCAGACGGCCTCCAGTGCATCGAACTTCTTCAGCTGATTGGGTTTGTACAAGCCTCGCTCCACGCTACCCACGAAAACGTATTCGATAGCGTAGCGCGCGAACAGCTCGCGAACCGTCTCCAGACGGTCACTGGTATAGATCGTCTCGATGGCGGCCTTGCGAGCGCGGATATCCTCGCCCATCTCTCCGCCACGCCAGACATTCTCGTGGTTCTCCCAGCCGAGGACAGTACGCACGCCGGTGTTCGTGGAGAGTACGGATTCGTAGCGATACGCGCCGCCGGAAGCCTCCAATATAACCGGCCTAGCGGGAATCTGCTTGCGCACAAAGTCGATCACATGCCAATCGTCGGGATGCTGCGTCGTGAGATAGTGTTGCCCGTCCAGGTTGGGCGCACGCACCCGCACGCCTTCCGGCGCGGGGATCTCAATGGTCCTGCGGTCGAAGAGCGTCCATGTGTAGCTGAACGGGACCGCCAGACAGCCCAGAAACAGCAATCCCGCCGGTGCGAGCGCGAGCGCGTAGGCGGGAACCTCACGCATGCGCTCCAGCCCGAGCCGCAGCAAAACCGGCAGCGCAATCCCCAGCAACAGCCAGGCCTGATAGTGGAACTTAAACAGCGTGTTCATACGTTTCACGCCGTAGTTATCGACCAAATAGAAATACTCGCAGCCGAGCATCAACGCCAGACCGGCCAAGGCCAGTATCAGCCCGAACTGCATCTTCGTGTCCGGCTTCGCACGTCCCGTTTCGCGCACCAGCAACAAGAGCGCCCCGGTGAGGAGCAGCACCAGAATCGGCACGACCGGTGTACCCGCAAGTCCGCCCACAACCGCCAAGAGAAGCAGCCCCACCACCCCGAAGAAACCCAAAACCTCCGGTCGGATGGAGGACCGCCGTTCGTTCAGACCGAGAATCCCCAGAGCGCCCGCCAGTGCCGCTAGATGAAAGCCGAAGACGGTCAGGTATTCGCCCAGTTGGCTTCGGTGCGGTGCCCAGCCAACAAGCCCGATACTCCGTGCGGGCGGCGCGTAATGCAACCAGAACGGCAACCCCAGGAACATGCCCGCAACCAACACCAGCCCGCCCAGCGCAACCGCCGAAACGACCCTCCACCGTCCATTGGAGGCCGCAGAGAAGAGAAACCAGACTCCGCACGCCAACATCCCCAGAGCCGCAACCGCCGCAAAGATCGACAACCCTTTCGGTGTCGCGCCGGGCCCAAAGAAGAGCGAGGGAAATTTCGCGCAGACCGGGACGGCGCTGAAACAGAGCATGGCCGCGATCGGCTTGAACGTGCCCGAACCGCCCGAGCCCAGCCGTTTGGAGTACGCGTACCCGGCCACCAGCAGAACCACCCAATAGATCGAAGCGAAGGTGGGGAGATCGAAAAGATTGTTCACGGGCAACATCGCCGCGCAGAGTGCGGCCAACACGACTTGAGGCGCCAAGAGTCGCCATGGAGTCAACGCCGACCGCCACGGCCGACGCCATACAGGCGAGTGCAATACAGCATACGTCACCGCCAAGAACAGCAATCCCCAAGCGAACGCGGTGACGTGCGGATGCAGATCCCCCCATACAAACGAGAAGAACGGAAACTCGTTGATGGTTTCGGTATGCCCACCGGAGCCGTCGTTAATCACCCGCGAGGCCTGCCAGCAGTACCGGTAGCGCAGGGTATAGAGGTCACCCACATAGCCTCCCTGCCCCTGGGTCAACATTTTCACCACGCCGGTGAGATTCCCGATAAGGCAGGTCGTGAAGGCGGTGAGCACCCCCCAGCGAAGCCGTCCCCCCAACATCGAACCCACCGCCAGACTGACCGAAACCGCCATGGCGAAGACCGTCGCCAGCGAGAGGTTGTAGGCGTAGCCCGGCGAAAGTCCGAGCAGCTTTCCGATGGTGCTATGCAGCAGATAGCCACCGTAGTGGTAGTTGATCGAACCGCCCGAGAACCAGGTGTCTCCCGGCGGGATGACGGTTTCGCGCAACAAACCGGCATAGAGCGCCAAGTCCATGTACTTCTCGGTTCCGAAGACATCCGGGTCGTAACGGCGGACCTGAACCATGTACACAAAGGCCAGGATCGTCAGCAACTCGGCCCCGATCAAGAACCGCTTGGCCGAGGCCAGTTCGCGAAGCAGGCGTGCCCCGCGCGGTAGTCCGACCCAAACCGAGAGCGCACCGGCAGCGGCCGCCACGCACAGAAGCCCCCCGCGTGAAAACGGGAGCCCGGCCGTCCCGGATAGAAACCACGTCAGATGGCCCAGCACCAGCAGACCCACCGGACGCGACAGCAAGACCCCCCGGTCCGGCCAGCGCCGAAAAGCCAAGAACGTCAGCGGCCAGACCAACAGGCCGATGGCGCTCAGAACCAGATACCAGGAGATGGCGACCGAGCAATCGGTCAGAAGATGCGTGTATGCGGAATCGCCCATCGCTGCTTACTCTTCACTCTCCACGGCCCATCCACGGATACGTTTCGACCAGCCAACAATCTTGATCAGGCCGAACACACAGATCGTATACGCGGTGAGAGCCGCCAGGGTCACGTATTTCCAGGCGCGCCGAGGTGCGGTGCTCATTCGATGTCAACCTCCGGTCTCCTCCGAGAGGATCGTCCACGCGGGGGCGAGTCCAAGCGGAACCGCCTCCGCTCTGGCGTCATTTCCACGGGAAAGTAACGTAGTCTATAACGATTTCCAAACTTAGGTTCGTTTCCGGCGAAACGAGGTACCGGGGCACGGTCCGCATCCCGGCGGCGAGACGAACATTCCTTGGGAAACGGGTATAGTAACTTCGGAAGGAACAACGGGCATGCGCTTCTCGCGTTGCATCATAGCGGCGGTCGCTCTCTTGGCCGCGGTCGTGGGAGCCGTACCGTCCCCGGACCGTCTAGGTTCTGGGGACACGGTCCGGGTCACGGTGACAAACGAGGCCGATCTCTCTGTGGAGCGGATGGTCGATGACCGGGGCGGATTTCAATATCCCCTTTTGGGGTATGTGAACGCCTTGGACCGCTCGCCCGCGGAACTCGCCCAACACATCGCCGACCGGCTCTTGCGCGAGGGGTTCCTTCGCGCCCCCGAAGTGAAGTTGACGCTGATCTCCAGCCCACGAAACGCACTGACGGTGGATGGAGCGGTCACCGAGCCCAGCCAGATCGAGATGGACAGACCCCTCCGGCTCGGCGTACTTCTCAAGAGTCTGAAACTGACATCCAAGGCGGGCCCCCGGCTACTTCTCTATCGCCCGGCCAGCGATGCCGAGTTGGTCATTCAACGTCAACATCTGAAACCCAAGGCGGCCGCGTCCGCCATCCTCAACGTCACGCTCGAGCCGGGAGATCGCATCTTCATCGAAAGCCTGGCCCCCATCACTCTGATCTCGACCAAAGCCGTCCAGCCGGTGGCGCTTGGCAAACAGGGCTCCATGCAACTCTCGGACGCTCTGGCCAAAGTTAGGACGAAATCCCTGTTTAAGGATGCCCGTATCGCCGTCGTCGACCGTATCGGGACGCGCACCGAGGTCTGGTTCACAGACGCTGCACGCGTCCTGGATGAGGACCCTCGGGCTCAGGGGAGATTGTGGCCGGAAAACCTCTGTTTTATTCTTCCCCCCGGTGGGGTGGGTATCCTGCCGCATGAGGGTCAACCGTCCGTTGTGGAAACCGGAAACGGCTGATCGGGAGAGACGCTTCGAACTCATCTCGCCGAGCCACCGGCGGAAGATGCGGAGCCGGGACCCATAAACCTACGGTGGTATCCCGGCGATACTGACATTCGATGGTGGGAGATCGACGCAGACGACAGCGGAATCAATCGCGGGGTGGTCATCGAAAGGCGGCCGGCTCAAGAAAGTGTGAAAACCGGCAGGTCGTAAAACCGCTGAGCGAAACGTCGACTCGCTACTTGAATATCTGAAAAAGAGAGGATTGCATCCGATCAGGCTCAACCCTTCTGACGATCGCGGGACATTTGACCGAGGCCGCGTGACGCGCGAGTCCAGCGAGGAGCGTTCTTTCTCGAGGGCGACTGCGGGTGACCGTCGGGAACCGGTGGATGCGGGGTCCCGACACACCTCCCCACCAAAGGGCAACGCCGCCTCCCCAAAACCGAACGGAAGCAAATTGGGGGCTTGCCGCCGCCGCTGGGGGTTCGAGCTGGCGCGGGCCCATAGGCTTCCCGTCCGGGCTCCGATTCTTTTCACGGCGTTCTGTTTGCTATGGCTACCGCTATTCGTCGCCTGGTGGTTTACAAACACCGATCTGTACCGTTCGGAGGGGTGGATCGCGCCCAGCCAGGGTGCGGCCGGTGGGCTCCGGCCTGGCCGGTACACCCAACTTCTCGCGCCCCCGGAGACACAAGTGACGCTCGACCGACGCCGGGAGCGGATTCGAAACTGGCGGCGTATGACATGGTCGCGGCTGCGCGGAAACCGAGAGGATCAAACCCCCGTCTTACCGGCCTACCTGCCCGACTGGGACAAAAGCACGGTTGGGGCGGCGCGCTTCGAAGCCCGACCCGAGGAGAGCGTGGTGGAGGCCGTGCAGGTCTCGGACACAGCGTGGTACATCGCGGCGTGGAGTACGCGAAGCGATCGCGCCGACGCACTGGCCAACCTCTATGGCCAGAGGCTGGCGGAGTATTTGAGCGCGTACGAGGAGACCCCTCGATCGCGCGCCAACCGGAAATCCGCTCCACTATTGGCCGCTCGGACCAATCTCCGCCAGGCGCAATACGAAGAAAGACGCGCCGTGGAACGTCTACAGCACTGTTTCGAGTTCGACGAAGCCGGTTTACCGGATGTAATTCCGGCTGCGGTGACCTCGTCCGCGCTGAGCCTTCTCAACACGGAAGCGGCGATATTGAAAAGCAGTCTGGAGGAACTTCGCGAGCGGTTCGGGATTCAGCATCCACAAGTCGAGTCCTACCGAACCCGTCTGGAAACGATTTGGGGGATGCGTAGCGACGAGGTCCTCCGAGAAATCGACCGGTTAGAGGCCGACGTCCGCGAGGCGGGCAACACGAGAGCCCGGCTCGACAGAGAGCTGACCCGGCTCGAAAACGAACTCCCGGACGATCCCGCCTTACGGGCGGCTCATCTCCAGTGGCAAATGGTACTCCCTCCCCACCGGGCATGGTGGCCGGACTCGCCTCTGGGCGTCATTGGCGCGCTATGGCTACTCGGCGCAACGGCTCTTTGCGCCTGGGTTTCGACGTTGCTCTTGAAGCGGTTCCAGCCGGTCGTACGAACCCTCGAGGATTTCGGTCTCCCCATTCAGACCACGGCGCTGCTTCGTCTGCGTACCCCGGGATCGCCTGAAAAGATACGTGCCGACATCGACGCCATGACAACCTCCTTGACCGCATCGGCGGACCAGGACAGACCGCCCGATCCCTACGAAGAGAGACCGGCATCTCCAGAATCCCCTCCACCGACCGGCTCATGGCCCGGTGGGGGCATGGTGCTCGTGCACTGCATTCAAGCCGGATGGGGCGGCGCGGCTGGAGCGCTGGCCGTAGCCCAATTGGCCGTGCTGCACGCGGAATCCGTACTGATTGTGGACCACCGTGACGATGACGCTCTCGCGGCGCTGGTGGGGGAGAACAATCCCTGGAAACGCTACCAGCAGGCGGGGCGACGGACGGTCCAAGCAACGCTGGGTTCGTCCCCCAAGGCCCATCCCGCGCCCACCGATATTCAAGGGGTCTGGTACATCCCCGCCTCCCAGGTTCCAAGGCGGCTCGGCCATCTTCACGCCTGGGGCGATGCCGCAGAGTGCCGGTGGAACATGATTCTACGCGTGTATGCGGACGGACACCGGTTCGAAGCCGACCGGATCGCGGAGGGGAGCGGATGTGTGTTGCTGGCCGGTGCGGGAAAGACCAAAACCCGGCTGTGGCGGAACAGCGTCGAACTCGTCCGCCGTATGGGACAAGAGGACCCCTGGGCCGTCCTGGTGAACACTCCCGGCGAGGTATAGAGTGTTTTTGAAGCGCGCGCGACGTGCCAGGGTGGCGGGTTGTAGAGTTGAGTTACGCGCCCGGTAACGGCCTCCCGCTTCCACAGCAAGAGATGGCCGAGAAACACCTAGAGTATCTTCCAAGGGTCGTTTCCGATTGGAAGACGCTGGATGCCCGGCCGCCGCAGGCCCCAACACCAGGGAACACGGTGTGCGCTACTTGGAAAACTTTTGCGAGACGCTTTAGAGCGAAACAAACGATGAAAGAACGGCTAACAGAACTGATTAACCAGTACCGCGAGTTGGAGACGGAACTCGCCAGCCCCGAGGTCATTCAAAGCCAATCCCGCATGCAACCCTTGGCGCGGAAACACGCCGAACTGAGACCGGTCGTCGACGATATACTCTCCTTTCGGAACGTCGAGGAGGAGATCGCGGAATACGAGCTCGCCGCATCCGGAGAGGACCCCGACCTGGCCCAACTCGCCAAGGAAGAACTTCCGGCTCTGCGGGAAGAACTCGAGACGCTTGACGCAAAACTGCAAGAGCACCTGCTGCCAAAAGACCCATCGGATCGATGCAACACCATCATGGAGATCCGAGCCGGTGCGGGAGGCGACGAAGCCAAACTGTTCTGCGGAGACCTGTTCCGCATGTACAGCCGGTACGCGGAGCGGTGTGGGTACAAGATCGACGTGGCCAATAGCAACAGCTCGGGTGTGGGCGGATTCAAGGAGATCGTCTATCTCGTTCAGGGGGAAGGCTCGTACAGCCGCCTGAAGTTCGAAGGCGGCGTCCATCGCGTGCAGCGCGTCCCCACCACCGAGGCCAGTGGACGTATCCACACCTCCACCGTCACGGTCGCGGTTCTGCCCGAGGTCGAAATCGTCGAATACGACATCGATCCCAACGATCTGCGTATCGACGTCTTCCGTTCATCCGGCCCGGGTGGCCAGAGCGTCAATACCACAGACTCGGCGGTGCGCATCACCCACGTCCCGACCGACACCGTGGTCACCTGTCAAGACGAGAAGTCGCAACACAAGAACAAAGCCAAAGCGTTGAAAGTGCTCCGCAGCCGTCTGCTCCAAAACGAAAAAGCCAAACAGGCCGCGTCTGTCCAGGTCGAACGCCGCAGCATGGTCGGGACCGGAGACCGAAGCGAGAAGATACGGACGTACAACTTCCCGCAGAACCGGGTGACGGACCACAGAATCGGCTTCACCACGCACCGGCTTCAGGAAGTGTTGGAGGGGGGGCTGGACGAGACCGTCGACGCCCTTGCCGGAGAAGAACGCTTGCGTCTACTGGCGTCGCACACGCCGTAGCGAAATCGCCGACCGTCCAGGAAGAGCCGAGAGTGCTTGCGCGCCTTGACGTGCGCATTATACTAACGAGGATCTGATGGGTATCTCTCTCCGGCGTCAAGTTACGCTAACACTGGGGAAGCGATTCTTGAGAACTACGGTTCCTTGTTGCGGGAGACCGCGTTGCAAGAAACTATAGTTCCTGCGGTGATTTAGGGTAACTCGTATTCCGGTTGCGCCTTCGGCGCGAAAGGCCGGTCTCGGCAAACAGAAAGTGTATGGATGATGAGGTTACATGAAGCACTGACAAAGGGTGGGCATATCTTGCAGGCGAAGGGGGTCGAGTCGCCGCAACTCTCGTGCGAACTCATCCTCGCCTTCGCCACAAAACAAGACAGAAGCCAACTGCTTGGAGCCGAGGACAGAGAACTGCGGCCAGACGAAGAGGTCGCCTTCAAGCAGCTTCTGGGCAGACGTGCGGGGCAAGAGCCCGTCGCGTACTTGACGGAGCAGATCGAGTTCTATTCGCGTAGCTTTGGGATCAAGAAGGGGGTCTTTATCCCCCGGCCAGAAACCGAACTTCTCGTATCGAAGGGCCTCGAGATCGTGAAGGATATGGACTGTCCGAAGGTCTTGGACCTCTGCACGGGCAGCGGGTGCGTCATCATCTCCATCCTGCTCGAACTGGATGACGGAGAGTTCTGGGGCACCGATATCTCCGAGAACGCGATCAAGGTCGCCGAATATAACGCGCGAAAATACGGCCTGCAAAAGGACGTTTCCTTCCGCGAAGGAAACCTTTTCCAACCGCTACGAACGGAACTCGTAAACAACTTCGATTTGATCGTGACCAATCCGCCGTACATCAGGAGCACGGAGATCGCCAAGTTGGATCCGCAAGTCAAGGACCACCAACCCCACGTCTCACTAGACGGCGGACGTGATGGGCTCAACTTCTACCGAAACATCATCGACAACGCAACGCAACTGCTCAATCCGAGCGGCACGATCCTGATGGAGTTAGACCCCACCCTGGTGGAACCCATCGGCCAACTGCTCGACCGCAAGAGAGGCCAGTTCGAAGACCCACAAATCATCAAGGACCTGGCCGGAATGGACCGGGTGATGCTACTCCGTCCCAAGAAACGGGGAGGCCTCTGATCGTGAACCGCGCCGCGCGCGGTTCACGGACCGTGCCCCGGCGGTACGGACTACGGTCGCTCGAATTGGGCGTGTCGACCCTATTCCTGCCCGTGCTCTGGTTGCTTGTTTCGGCTTGTAGTTCCACCGATACGCTCGATCCATACGCCGACGCCATCGAAGCCGAACGTTCGGGTGATTCCGAAGCCACCCTCGCCAAATTGCTCAAAACGGTCAGAGCACAACCCGGAAGGCATGAGGCCCACAACCAGTTAGGGCTCTTGGCGTTTCGCGAGGGGCGTTTCGAGGAGGCCGTGGCTCACTTCCAACTCGCCGTGACTCACCACCCCATCTCGGCGATCTACCGCAGAAACCTCGCTCTGGCCGAGGCCCACGCCGGACGGTTGAGCGATGCGGAAGAGACGCTGGAAGGCGCGTTGAAACTCGACCCAGACGACCCCGTTCTGCTTCTCGACCGAGCCAAACTCCTCTATATGGCCGGGCGGCGTGAAGAAGCCCTGGCGGAGTTGGAGCGCGTCGAGCGGTTATCCCCCGGGACGCGCGAAGTCGACACACTACGAGAAGCCTGGTCGGTCCCGTAAGAACCTTAGAGAGCGCCGCTCCAGCACGCGCGCAGATTCCATGGCATCGCCCAAGAGTCTTAGCCAGTTGGAAAACGCTGAACGCCCGAATATCGCGGGCACTTCGTGCGCGCTAAAGTAATAACTTTCGAGAGACGCTCCAAACGAGGCATTTCCGTTGACCGGCCGATTTCTACGCGCAACGTGGTTTCATTTCTACGATGAACTGGGCCGGAATCTACTGGGCAACCTGTTCTGGGTCGTCGCCTGCGTCTTTCCTATACCGCTTCTGGGGCTCCCCATCGCAACCTGCGCGCTTTGCCATTATGCCGGTGAACTGACGCAGTTCCGGGATCCGCCGATACGCGTCTTCTGGCAGGGCTACCGTATCCATTTCTGGCGCGGGTTGTTCTACGGTTGGGGGTTCCTGCTGCTTGCACTCCCTGTGGTTTTCAGTCTGATCTTCTATCTGCTCCGAGCCGCCGAGCATGGATTCTGGGCACTTCTCCTGGTCGGTGTCTCGACGTGGATCACCGTTCTCTACGGTCTGACCTCGTTCTACTTTTTCCCCTTCTTGGTTCATCAGCGAAATGGGTTTTGGACAACGCTCAAACGCGCGGGCCTGGCGGTCATGTTACGTCCGGGTTTGGCGGTCGTGGGGACGCTGGTTTCCCTCATCTGGATGACGGCCAGCCTGCTGATCACCCCCCTGCTCTTCCTTGTCCCGGCCGTCTGGTGGTGTGTGAGCGGGATGACGGCGTTGTTGTTGCTGCGGGAGGAGTACGATGACCGGGTGCCTGTGACCCACCCGCCGGACCCCCCGGAACCGGACCCCCAAGCCGGGCAATCCACCGACCGAAGCGATTTCCAGACCTGACCCGCCCTTGGTGAATCGGAAGGCGCGTGTCAGATTCGCGGACTGCCGTCACAGCACTCTTCATCGATCGAGCGTCTCGCGAAAGCTTCTTCCGGCCGAGCGCTCGAAGTTTACCAACCGCGAGTCTCTTTTGGGAGAACATTAGATGTTTTTCAGCTATCCGTGGATGTTGTGGGGCTTGGTCGTGACCGTGCTGCCCTGGGTGCTCCGCCGACGGCAGCCGGACAAGATCGAGGAAGTCCCATTCGGATTATTTTCGTTCCTGCTGGCTTCGGAACCTCGCCGCTGGCTGTCACGCCGCGCGCAAGAGATTCTTCTCCTGATCGTACGAACCCTGCTGTTGACGGCGTTGGTCCTGGCCCTGGCCGGGCCGCGCTGGGTACCTTCGGGCCAGACGGCGCAACCGGAGAGCGAGCGGCAAGAACGGATACTTCTCCTCGACCGGACTCCATCGTTGGGCGATCCCGATGTCGGCGCGTCCGCGGCGGCGAAATCGCTGGAAGCGGCGCGCAAGCTCCTCGCTCTCTCCCGTCACTCGGCGGCGTGGGATGTCTGGGGATGGCGCGGCGACCTGCCCCCATCGCAAAAGATCGTGCAGACCGATCCCACCCGGGAACGCTCTCAACTCGATGCTCGCATGAGCGCTCTCGAGGAGCGCACCCTCAGCGGGCCGCTGAGTCAAGCCATTCGGGCACTGACCGGGGACGATCCCCATCCCGCACCGATTCTGTTTCTAACCGATCGGCAACGCGCCACGTGGGAGCCGTGGCTCGACCCGGCCTCCAGGCTCTCTCTGCCGGGCTCGCTCGAGTTCCACGCCATGGCCCTGAGTTCGCCGGTCACCCCCACACCGTGGATCAGTCTTATCGGCGGCTCGACTCAGCCGTGGGGCGCGGGAACCGATGCCGAGGTAGTCATTCGCGTGCACGAGCCCGCGGGAGGTGGTGCCACACCGCTTCAGCTTCGCGTTGTCAGTGGAAGGACAGCGGAAGCGCCCCTGCTCGACACCGAACTCGAGCCGACAACGGATATCCCCGAGGATCGGGTTGCAACGCGGGATGAGCGGTTGTTGGTGCCAGTGGATGCTGTTACGGAAGCCGTGCCGGGCTCCCCGGGGCGCAATCAGGCGCGTTTGGACGTGGAAATCCTGAGGAACGGAAAACGGATCGACCGGCAGAGACTCATCACCCCAGTCGTCTCGAGCCGACGCGCGGGTCTCATGGTGACGGAATCGCTCCTCCCCGCGGTCGCCGTGGCGCTACGCCCCAGCAGAGAGGGAACGCCGTTCTTCCACCCCGTTCCCGCCGGGGAAACGCTCGGGGGAGAACCAGGAAAAACCGAGTTGACCGAACCGCCGCTCATCGTCGTGCAAGGAGAGCAGGCGCGCCGGGTTCCCCTGCTATTCGACAGATGCCTCCAAGCCGTGGAGGGCGGGGGCTCCATGCTCCTGACAGTCACCGGAGAGGAGACGACTCAGGACGTATCGGCACCCGGTGCAACCAGACTGAACGCGTTCCTGGATGGCCCGCTCGGCTGGTCTTGGACAACTTCAGAGGCGACATCCGGCGTCTCGAACTGGACGTGGCACGCCAGCGACGGCATGACCCAGATCATGAGCCCGTGGGCCGAGAATCTATGGGCAGCCGCACAACCCCAAACTCTCGCAGGGCGGACACAGAAGGGCCGCGTGCTCCTGTCGCGCTCCGGCGACGGATCGGCACCGGACGAACACTTCTTCTCACGGCACGAGGTGGGGAGAGGGCGTGTGATTGTGGCCAGGCTCGACCTGCACGAAGGGGTTCGGCTACCGGAGTTTGCCCCGTGGCTCATCGAGACCCTCAAGGACCTGATCCGCTCGAGTAAAGGCTGGAAACCGCCACCGAGTTGGACCGGCGTACGCTGGGAGCCCGACCCGAGACCCATCACCCAGATCGATATGAAACGACTGGCCCAGAAAGGCATTCGGATCGAGACGCTGCAGAATGCGGACGATGTGTTGGACCGGTGGTCCGGTCAACCGCGCTCGCTGGTCGTCTGGTTACTTGGCGGCGCGCTGCTCCTCGCCTTCCTGGAACTCCTGATTGGCAACTCGGCCGCCTGAGAGTGTGACGGGAGCGAATGAACGTGTTATCGTTCGTGAACGAAAGCGGGTAAACAGTACGGAAGCGAAGGGTAGAAAGAACCTTGAAACAGACTGACTCGATCCGACCGTCGTCACGCATCGGAGCCACCGGAATCGGCCTCGCGGTCCTCTTGCTGAGCGTGACTCTGGCATACGCGCAGGACTCACCGACTCCCATCCCCACACCCCCGCCTCCCGGCGGCGAGCGCGTACAGCAGAAGAGCGCGGCCATGGCGGCCCCGCAGAACCTTCAAGTTCTGGTGCGGAGCACACCCTGGCCCTTACCATCCCCCATTCCCGCCTACTATCGCAACGACATCATGCTGACATGGGACGCCGTGGAGGGTACACCGCCGGTCACGTACCCGTATGTCATCACAGGTCCCATTGAGCAATATTCCGGTCAACCCTACAGCCACACAACAACTCGAAGCGTGACCTGGATCCGGCCCTTTGTCAGCGCCATGGGAGGCATGGCCGAAGATGGCGGCAAGCCCCCGTTCTCCACAACCCAAGGTGAATTCACCTGGTCTGTCCACGCCAGCGACGGCGGCGGCCAGAGCGGCGAGTCCACAGAAGCCGCGTTCGTGTTGATCGCCGCCACAGCGACGCCCACACCTCTGCCGGAGGAGCTTCCCAACCCCGACCTGGACGGTGACGGTGAGATCGAGGGCGAGGACTTCCTGATCTTCTCTTCACACTGGCTGGCAACCTTGGAGACGGAGACCTTTCTACGGAAAGCGGACCTGAACGTGGACGGCCAGATCGACGCCCAGGACCTCCGAGCGTTCCACGAAGCGGAGAGCGAGACCGCGCTCCCGGCCACAGCGTTCTACGAGTACGAATTACGCGCCGATCCGTATGGGGTCGTGACCCCGGGCGTGCACGCGGTGGTCGGCAATCCTTCACTGACGGTCGCGGAGCTTCACTACTGCACCTTCCGCTTCCAGCCCGTTTCCGGTTCATCCCGGTATCTCGTCGAGTTCGCTCAACAGACCGGCGAGGAGGGCGGGCAGCCCGTGCTGACTCGAAGGGTCTCACCACTCGTCGGCGACAGCGCGGAGATTCGGTTCCCGATCGAAGACCCTTCCGTACCGGAGGCGTTCTGGTGGTCGCCCACCACCCCGGGCACGTACACGATTACCGTCACTCCGATCTCCTCGACCTGGCGGCGTGGCGCGGTGTCCCAGCGGCTCTGGATCGATCTGCGAAGTTATTAGCGGGTCCCTGCGAAAATGAGTAGGTTGTGGCGAACGCCGCGAGTCATGTGCCAACCCTCGGGCCGGGACCGACGGCGGAATTCTCTCTGTTGACTAAGGAAACAAACCATGAAACGAAGTGATGGCCGCCTGGCGGACGAGCTCCGGCCGGTGAGCGTGGAGCGCGGGTATTTGAACTACGCAGAAGGCTCTTGCCTCTTTTCAGCGGGGTCGACCCGCGTATTGTGTTCAGCCTCGGTTGAGGATCGCGTCCCGCCATTCCTGGTGGGCTCCCGGCAAGGTTGGGTGACGGCGGAGTACGCGATGCTGCCCGGATCCACCAAGACACGCACTCTGCGCGAGCGCACACCAAAGGGGCGGTCGCAAGAAATCCAACGTCTGATCGGACGCAGCCTGCGGGCGGTGATCGACCTGGAGGCCCTCGGCGAGCGGACGATCTCCTTGGATTGCGACGTCATCCAGGCGGATGGAGGAACCCGGACGGCATCGATCTGCGGCGCAACCATCGCGCTGCACGACGCGCTAACCTGGATGATCGAGATGGGATTGATCGAAACCAACCCTTTGCGGGAATTTGTCGCGGCCACGAGTGTAGGGATCGTGAAGGGTGAGCGTCTGTTGGACCTCTGCTATGCCGAAGACAGTGTGGCGCAAGTCGATTTCAACGTGGTGATGACGGCATCGGGTGAGTTCGTCGAGTTGCAGGGGACAGCGGAAGAGAAGCCGTTCGACCGAGCCGGTCTGGATGAAATGTTGTCGCTGGCGTCCAAGGGTATCGGCGAACTGATCGACATCCAGAAGACGGCGTTGGGACTCGTGTAGAAAACCGAGCCTCTGCGATTGCCACGGCAACCGTGGTCGCTGGGTGCGTTCGCGCCCGGCACCGGGCGTCAACGACAAGAGACAAATCGCTCTCCAGGGACTCCGGTCTCCACCTTCCGGTTGCCCGCGCGCCTCCCGTCCGGTTGCCCGGCCTATAGTGTGCTGATACTCTCATCGTCTCCACCAATTCGGCCATTGGGCCGTGTTCGGGGGCGGGGAGCATCTCTCAAGAGTAGTCTGACGCGGGCCAGTTCAGCACGGCCCTCCTCGCGCGCACGTCGTGCCCGCTGAAGGAACGGACTTTTCGAGAAGCGCTCTATCAATATCAATCTCCCAAGAGGAGTTTCTCCATGAAAGAAGTTGCTGTCGAACAGAAGCGGGTGATCGCCGTTGTCGGTCACCATGGCTCTGGAAAAACATCGCTGGTCGAGTCGTTCCTTTATATGAACTGTGACATTGACCGTCTGGGTAAGACTGAAGACGGAAACACCTTCTGCGACTATCTCGAGGAAGAGAAGAAGAAGGGAATGTCGCTGACGTCCACTCTGGTGCAGATGGACTATGGCAAGCATCGCATCACGGCGATCGACACGCCGGGGTATTCCGATTTTGTCGGCGATATTAAGGGTGCGCTTCGCGTTGCGGACGGTGCCGTGTTGGTAATCAACGCCGCCGCGGGCGTCGAAGTCGAGACCGAGCGGATCTGGGAATACATCCAGGAATACAAGATACCGACCCTCGTCGTCGTGAACCGCATGGATCGCGAGCACGCGGACTTTGACAAATGTTTGGAACAGCTCAAAGACGAACTCGATATGAAACTGATTCCGGTCCGCGCGCCCATCGGTGCGGAAGAGTCGTTCTCGGGTGTCATCGACCTGGTGACCGGCAAGGCCCTCACCTTCAACGAGAAAGGCAAGACCAAATCCAGAGACGCCTTCAACGACGAGCAGCAGGCGATTTACGACAAATATCACGAGCATCTGATGGATGCCGCGGTCGAGACCGACGAGGCGCTCATGGAGCGCTATCTGGAAGGTGAATCCATCAGTGCGGACGAGGTCCGTGCGGGCATCCAGAACGCCTTGGTGTCTGGCGATGTCGTACCTGTCTTCTGCACCTCCGCGACGAAACTGATCGGTATGTCGACATTGCTCGACGGCATCGTCAACTACGTTCCCAATCCATTGGCCAGTGGAAAACTGGCCCTCAAGAAAGGGGACGAGGATAAAGAGATGGACGCGGTCGAGGACGGTCCGGGCATGGGCCTGGTCTACAAGGTGGCCTCGGACCCGTTCGCCGGCCAGCTCTCATTCATCCGCGTCTACAGCGGGATTCTTCCGGCGGATGGGGAACTCCAGAACCGGACCAAGGAGTCCAGCGTCAAGATCGGACATTTGATGGCCGTGAGCGGCAAGAACCACACCACGGTCAACCGTGCGCTGCCGGGTGACATCACCGCCGTGGCCAAGGCCGAGAGCCTTTCCACGGGTGACACGCTCTCCACCATCATGGCCCCGGAAGTCATTCCACCTGCGGTAATTCCGCCGTTTACAGTCCATACCGCCATCCACGCCAAGGACCGCAACGACGAGGACAAGGTCGGCACGGCCATCCCCAAGGTGATCGGTGGCGATCCCTCGATCGCGTACAAACGCGACAGCGAAACCAAAGAGTTCGTGCTCTCGGGAATGGGTGAGCAACAGCTAGATATGATCGCCGCACGGCTGCGGAACCAGTTCAAACTGGAGATCGAACTCTGCGTACCGCGTGTAGCGTATCGTGAGACGCTCAATGGCAGCGGCGAAGGTAGCTACCGGCACAAGAAACAGTCCGGCGGACGCGGCCAGTTCGGCGAAGTCCACATCCGACTGAAGGGCCAGGAGCGTGGCGCTGGATTTGAGTTCAAAGACAGTATCTTCGGCGGCTCGGTTCCCCGTAACTTCATCCCCGCCGTGCAGAAAGGCGTTGTCACAGCCATGGAGACCGGCGTCGTGGCCGGGTACCCGATGGTCGATGTCTGGTGCGAGCTTTACGACGGCAAATACCACGACGTCGACAGTTCGGAAATGGCCTTCAAGATCGCCGGACGCACGGCATTCCGGAACGTGGCCAAAGAGCAGTGCAAACCGATTCTCCTTGAGCCGATTATGGAGATCGAGGTCATCATCCCCGAACAGTTCATGGGCGACGTGATGGGGGATCTGAATGGGCGGCGCGGCCGGGTCATGGGCATGGATTCAGCGGGACGAAAACAGATTATCCGCGCTCAGGTCCCGCTGTCGGAAATGTACCGCTACCCGATCGACCTGCGTTCGATCACACGTGGCCGGGGAACCTATACCATGGAGTTCTCGCGCTACGAGACGGTGCCAAACGAAAGAACCCAAGAGATCGTTGCCGAAACCGAAGCCCGCAAGAAGGAAGACGAAGAGAACTAGAGTCGCTTCGACGAATCGCTTCCGATTAGAGACACGAAAGAACCTGGCGGACGGGGGATTTCGAGGATAGGTTACCCTGCGGGGCACGTGGATTCCCACCGTGCCCCGTTTTATTCTACCGTTTGACAGAATGACCCGCCGAACGGCTCTGGAAAGTCTGGCGAAGAAGAGGTAAAGAATCATGCGTAGCGACATCATGAAAACCGGGATCGAGAAGGGGCCGCATCGCTCGTTGTGGTACGCGACGGGGATGAGTCAAAAGGGACTGGACCGGCCGATCATCGGGATCGCCAACAGTTTCAACGAGGTCGTCCCAGGACACGTCGAACTGAACAAGATCACGCTTGCGGTCAAACGCGGCGTTCTGATGTCGGGCGGCACGCCGGTCGAGTTCGGCGCCATTGGCGTCGATGACGGCATCGCCATGAACCACGTCGGTATGCGCTACTCGCTGGTCTCCCGCGAGAACATCGCCGACAGTGTCGAGATCATGGCCATGGCCCACCCCTTCGACGGCATCGTGCTGGTATCCAACTGCGACAAGATCACACCCGGCATGCTGAACGCCGCCGCTCGGCTCGACATCCCCGCCGTCCTCATCACCGGCGGTCCCATGCTGGCCGGATACGACGAGCGAGGCAAAGAGATCGGTCTGGACAACGTCTTCGCGGCCATCGCACCGGCCAAAAGCGGGGAGATCACCAACGAGAGCTACGAACACTCCTGCGCCGCCGCCTGCCCTGGCACGGGCTCCTGTTCCGGCATGTTCACCGCCAACACCATGAACTGCCTCGCGGAAGCTCTCGGCGTGGCTTTGCCGGGAAACGGCACCATCCCGGCGGTCTATGCCGACCGTATCCGTTTGGCGGAAGCCGCGGGCATGCAAATCATGACCCTGATCGAAAAGGGCATTTCATTCTCGGACATCCTGACCAAGGATGCCTTCCTGAACGCCGTCACGCTGGACGTGGCCTTTGGCGGCTCCACCAATACTGCGCTACACATCCCCGCCCTCGCCTACGAGATGGGGATCGAAATCACCCTGAAAGATTTCAACGACATCAGCGAGATAACACCCCATATCTGCAACATGGCCCCCGGAGGCCCATGGCACCTCGAGGACCTGCACCAGGCGGGCGGCGTCTCCGCCATTCTCAGACGGCTGCAAGAAAGCGGTCTGCTGAAACCTGACACACTTACCGTCACCGGCGCGACGCTCGGCGAGAACATCGACAAACACCCGCGCGGCCTGCAAAGTTCGCGGGCGGCTTCCGTCGTGCAGAGCTGTAAGGAGCCGGTACACGACAAAGGCGGGCTGGCCTCGCTGTACGGAAACATCGCTCCCGATGGCAGCATCGTGAAGGCCTCCGCGGTCATTCCCCAGATGATGCAACATGAGGGACCGGCACGTATTTTCAACAGCGAAGACGAAGCTATCGAAGCCATCTTCGCCAAGAAGATCAACGATGGAGACGTGG
>CAYTDF010000020.1:0-19916 GCA_964436365.1 uncultured bacterium
CGAGCATGATCGACAAGAAAATGAATCCGCTCACGTTCGCGGAAGGTTTGGAGATATGGCGGCAGCAAGTTCCGATCGGCAGGCCGAGTTACCGGACCTACCGCTGGGGCAAAGGCTTGCAGATTTGGCTACCCGAAGGCCGCGAGTTCCGTTCAGCGAACACCATGGCCGACGGTCCTAGCAAGACGATCTGGGGCGAAGAGCAGAAGGCTTGGCTGGCGCGTACGATCCTCGAAAGCGACGCCGAATGGAAAGTCCTGATCAGCGCGACCCCCATCGTCGGCCCGGACCGTAGCGGCAAAGCGGACAACCACGCCAACTCCAACTTCACCTACGAGGGCGATGAAGTGCGCTCTTGGATTCAGGAAAACGGCGGAGGACGTCTGTTCCTCGCTTGCGGCGACCGACACTGGCAATACCACTCTGTACACCCGGAGAGCGGCGTTCATGAGTTTTCGTGCGGACCGGCCAGCGACGAGCACGCCGGAGGCACACCGGGAGAAGACGATGACTACCACCAGTTCCACGAAGTCACGGGGGGATTCCTTTCGGTTTCGGTCAAGAGCGACGCGAAAACCAGCGCGATCACCTTCCGGCTGCACGATGAGGATGGCAGCGTGAACTACGAGTACAGCAAACGGCTCGGTGAGACGAAATAACGACCTACTCGGGTGTTTCACGCGCTTTTACGAATAACGTGTGTGGGACACATTTGTGCTTATGTAAGGCGGGGAACTTCTTGCAGGCTTCCTCGTCCGGACGCGGCTCGTGCACGGCCTCCAATGTGAACCCGGCCGCGGCCAGGGGATTGAGATAACCGGATAGGGTGCGCTGAAAGTAGGTGATGCAGAAAGGCTCGGTCTGGTCCTGCGGCGCTTTCTGGGATTCTGCGGCCGCGCTGAATGACCAGCGCTCTTCCACACTGCCGCCACGGAAATAATCGCCCAAGCGAATCCCTACCACCTCGCCGGAGGCACCGGTCTCCCAGCCTAGAATCTCGTAGGTAAAGCAGGGGTGGGTCACGCTGAAGGCGAACAGCCCACCGGGTTTGAGCGGCCGATGAAAGGCATGCAAGGCCGCTTCGTAATCGGGCGTATCCATCAGAGCCATGGTGGAGAGAACCGCATCGAAAGTACTCTCCTCGAAGCAGTTCAGATCACTCATCGACGCCGATTCGTAGCGGATACCGAGCAGATTCTTTTCCTCTTCCTCTCTGGCAGCGGCGATCATAGCCGGGGAGATATCCACACCGGTCATCCGCGCGCCACGGCCAGCAAGAAGACGCGTGTTATAGCCCTCGCCACACCCGGCGTCGAGAATGTCCATTCCCGAGAGGTCACCGACGAAGGTGAAAAACGCGGGGTTGTTCATCAGGTCCCGGTAGAGGTCGTGACCGGCGCGGACACGCTCGACCCAGGTCGGCGCGTTGGCGTCCCACTGTTGGGCGATCTTCATTTCTTCCGTCACGGTGATTCGTCCTAAACACTGGCCGGACCGAGGGGGGCGAAACGGAACATTCCATACTGCGATTTGCGCATATTGAAATCGCCGACCTCCTCGATTCTTCTCCACATGACCTGAGCCAGATGCTGAGTCCGGTCGCGATGCTTGGGATCGCCAGCCAGATTGCGCATCTCGTACGGATCGCTCCTTAGATCGTAGAGTTCGTCGTAGTCGAAGCCATTGAAAACGAATTTCCAATCGCCCTCCCAAACCGTGCGCTGGGTGTAAAAGAACCGCTGCCCGTGGAACTCGGCGTAGGTGCCGTTGGGCCAGTCGGCGGGCCGCTCACCGCGCAACAACGGCACGATCGATCGCCCCTGGCTGCTCGGGAACGCACTCAACCCGGCCATCTCCAGGAGCGTCGAGCACAGGTCGCAGGTGTTGACGTACTCGGCACAGACCCGGCCGCCGTCGGTTACGCCCGGGTAGCAGACGATCAAAGGAATGTTGTAGGTCTCTTCGAAAGCGGGAACACCCTTCAGCAAGAGCCGGTGGGTGCCCATCTGGTCGCCGTGGTCGGCGGTAAAGACGACGATCGTGTTATCCAGTTACCCGGTCTCCTTGAGGACGTCCAAGATTCTCCCAACCTGATTGTCGATCATCGTGCACGCGCCGTAGTAGCAGCGGGTCGCCTCTTCGAAATCCTCCCAGGCGAATTCGTTCCAGACCGACTGCGCGCGGCGATAGATGTTCGGACGATCTGTGAGCGGGTCGTCGAAACTGGCCGGTTTGGGGATCTTGACGTCACGGTACCGGTCGTAGATTTCGCGCGTGCATTCGTACGGATCGTGCGGCTCGATCAGGCTAACGAAGGTACACCACGGCCGTTTGGGGTCGCGAGCGGCCCGGCGGATAAAGTCGATCCCCTTGGAATAGAGAAAATGTGGCTCCATGGCCTCGTCGGGAAGGTCCCAGACACGGGATACACCAAACGGATCGTAGCCGGGCTGCCCGACGTCTTGCCGCTTGAGGATGGGCGGCTTGCCGTCAGGGTAGAAAGAGCGATGATGATCTTTGTATTCTTGACTCCCTCGAAAACAATACTCATCGTACCCGAAGTTCTCGAGCTTCTCGCTACGCTCGATGTGCCATTTACCGAAGTGGCCCATCCTATACCCCGCCTGTTGAAGACTCCGGCTCCACATCGGCAGTTCGTCGCGGAACCGCGCGCGGAAATCGGGGACGGTGTGGGTGCAATCGACCATATCGTGTTGGGAAGGCAACAGCCCGGTGTAAAGCGACGCGCGGGCGGGCGAACAGATGGAGTTGATCGTGTACATCCGTGTGAAGCGAACCGACCTTTCGGCCAGACGCGCCAGATTCGGCGTCAGACAAGGCGACTTGGGATCGACGGTGGCCGCCTGCTGCTGATCGGTCATCAAGAACAGGATATTCATCGGCTTGGATTTGGCCTGGCTTTCGGCGTCGCTCGCGGCCAACATGGCCAGCCCCGCTGTGGATTGAAGAAACGTTCGCCGGTTGGTTTCGTGCGCCATGGTCTGTTTACCTTTCGCTTGTCGCGTTTCGCGTGGGGTTCTCGTACCAGATCACCCCGAGACGGTCGCGCTCTTCACAGGTGAGCATATCCCGGTCGCCGTCGCCATCCAAATCGAGCATCTCGATCCGGTCGAACTTGACGCCCTCCACGACTCCACTGATGGGGTGAGCGGTCCAACGCCCGTCGGTCAACGGGCCTTCATACGAAAGCCACATTGCACCGTGTTTGTCTTCGGAGCGCTCACAGGTGAAGACGATATCTCGTTTTCCATCGAGATCGACATCCGCGATACAAACGCCTTTTCCAGTGCCGGTCCCTTCGGGCAGTGGGATGACAAGACGTTCCCAACGTTCGCTATCGACCGCGCCGCGCCGATGCAGAACGAGTTCCGCGCCCGCGACGGCGGCGAGGAAGTCGCGGATTCCGTCACCGTCAAGATCCTCCAGATCGAGAAACATCACTTCCTTGTCTTCCGAGCCGATACGGTGGATCGGCCAGTCTCGCTTCTGTTTCGGTCCCAGGCCAGGATTCTCGAGCCAGAGACAACCGCGCGAATCGCCGCGCCGGTCGGTCACCAACACGTCCGAGTCACCGTCGCGATCCATATCGACGCGCACGAGAGACATGATCCAACCCGCCCGGTAGATGGGCCACCAACGCCAAGCATCCAGGTCCCGCGCATCGGTGGGGGATTCGAGCCAACCGATGCGGGCGTCCCTGCCCTTCGCGCCGACAATCAGATCGAGCCAGTTATTTCCGTCGATCTGCAGGGGTAGCGCGAACATCCACGCATTCGTACCGTGTAACGCGGGAAAAGGCTCCGTCTTCCAGCAGTCGGGCTTCATATAGTCTGCTACATCGCCGGGCGCCCAGTGGACATAGACGCTCTTCACCTTTCCCTCGCAACAGCTGACGATGTCCTTCACACCATCGCCGTCAAGATCCACAAAGACGGCATCTTCGGGCGAGCCGACCTCTCCCACGGTCACGGCGGGCCAGGGCAACTTCGCCCTTTCGTATCCGGGGTTCATGTAGGCACGCACCAAGCCGCCCTCTTCCCACCCGGTGGCGATATCCATAAGCCCGTCGCCATTCACATCGGCGAGCCGTACGCCGTCCGCGCCGATGGAAGAATCGTCGACCACATGCCGGAGCCACGGCGTCTCATCCCCCGCTGTGTCGGATGTCGAGGGCAGGCCCAGGGCGACGAAAGCAAACATGAGGAGAGCGGGTACTGTACGTATAGTAGAGTTCATCGAGTGGATTTCCTGTAGAAGGCTCGGTTAGCGGATCGAGAAGTTTGCGGCGACCTCTTCGCTCTCCCTGTAGCCCAAGCGGCAGGCGCGGACCCGTAACTTGGTGTCGCGCTCTAGACGGATCGGTTTCGAATAGAGACGCCAGTGGGCTTGTTTGCCCGGCTCGGTGGTGTAGGCGATGGAAGCGCCTTGCGTAGGACAATCCATCTCGACCGTGACCGGCCCGGACCGCTGGCCACCGTTGGGCGTGATACGCGGTCTTTCGGTCACCGCCCAGACACCGCCGGGCCGCACCTGTTCCCAGAGTTCGCCCTCGGGGATGTCGCCGAGATCGTGAGTCTCTTCGCGCCACTTCTCATGCGCGGCCCGCATCCGCTGCAAAACGTTCGCGTACTTGGGGTCGGCCGCGAGATTGTCGATCTCGTGCGGATCGCGCACGGTATCGTAAAGTTCTTCACCGGGTTTCTCGGGCCGGAAGAAGAGTTTCTGCGGTCCCTCGAGCGTCCCCTTGGCATTCCTTGCGCGCAGTTCACGCATCGTCGGCATCTTTTCCATGTAGTCGATGTATTGGACGTACGGCTTGCAAGCCTGATAGTTCTTGATGTACTTGAACTGTTTGTCGCGAACGAAACGCATGCAATCCACCGCCTCGTCCATACGGTCGCGCCCGCCGAAAACGTATTGACGCGGCTCGGCTTTCCGCGAACCGAGGAAGGCCTTGCCCTGGAGATGCGCGGGGATATCGACATCGGCAATCGAAAGTACGGTCGAGGCGAAATCGACAAAACTGACGGGGTCGCCGATACGGGTCCCGGGCTTGAGGGTCCCGGGCCAGCGAACCATGAGCGGCACACGAAGCCCCGAATCATAAAGAAACCGTTTCCCGCGCGGCAACCCCCGCCCGTGATCGCCATAGAAGAAGACAACCGTATTCTCAGCCAAGCCGTCGTCTTCCAGCTCTTTCAAGAGTTTCCCGACACCCTTGTCCATGGCGGTGATGAGATCGTAATACTGCGCCCAGTCCTTACGAGTCACATCTGTATCGGGGTAGTAAGGCGGCACGACGGCCTCGGCGGGATCGTGGCGTTCTTCGGGTGTAAGAATAGCGGTGCGTTTAGCAAAGGCTTCGTCGTCGAGCCGGATCTGACTCTCGTGGGTGATCACGAAATTCATGACCGAGAAGAACGGCTGGTCCGGGGCGCGGTTGCGCCAGTGCGCCTTGGCGCTGCTTTCATCCCAGGCGGTGATCGGCGCGGGGAAGTTGTAGTCGGTCTTCTTGTTGTTGGAGCAATAATAGCCCGCCGCGCGCAAGGTTTCGGTGAAACACTTGACGTGATCCGGTGGGACGCCCTGACAACGCATGTGGTGCGTGCCGATGGTGGTCGGATACATCCCGGTAATCAGGCACGAACGGCTCGGCGCACAGACAGGAGCGATGGAAAACGCGTTCTCATAGAGAGCGCCCTCAGCGGCGAACCGGTCGAGATTTGGCGTCTTGGCCCATCTGTCACCGTAACAACCGAGGTCGGGGCTGATGTCCTCCGCCGTGATCCACAGAATGTTCCAGCGCCGGTCGAGCGCGCCGATCAACGCTCCACTCATGGCGGGAAGCGCGGCCGCGTAGGCGGTCTTTTCGATGAACTCTCGCCGGGAGAGAGACGAATTTTCTTTCAAGGAGTCTTGGGTCATAATTCTCGCTCAACCTTCGTGAAACACTCTTCGGTCTCAAGTCAATGTCGGGTCGCCGAGCCGTTTGCGCCAAGCGTCCAGACGGCGGCGCAACCCGCTACGTTTGTTACGATAGGCGGGATCGGTGGCGAGGTTGCGCAACTCGCCGGGGTCCCGGTTTAGATCGTACAGTTCTTCAAAACCATCGGTGTAGGCCTTGTATTTTAGGTCGTGGGTGCGAACGGTGCGGATGGGGACCACCCATTGCTGTTTGCCGCAGTACTCGGCGAAGATCGCGTCCCTCCATTTCGGTTCGCGACGCCCGAAGAACGGCAGCAGACTGCGGCCGTGCAACCCTTCCGGGGGAGACGACCCGGCCAAGGCGCAGAGCGTCGGGTAAACATCGCCGAGCTGCACCAAGGCGTCCGTGGAACGCGGCCGGTCGCCGAGCATCGGCGAGGAGAGTATCAGCGGTACGCGTAGCAGCTCTTCATACATGCACGGCCCCTTGTACGGTAAACCGTACGCGCCACCCAGGTCGCCGTGATCGGAGGCGTAGACGATCACGGTGTTTTCCGCACATCCCATCGCTTCGAGTCCGTCGAGAACGACGCCAATATCCCGGTTGAGCCCCTCGATCAGATCGTAATAGAGGGAGAGATAGCGTCGCCATTCGGTCTCATCCCAGCCGATGCTGACTTTCCCCTGGTTCTCTTCCAAGTACCTTTTCTGCGGCGGCGGTTTCGCGGAGAGATCGTCGAAGGTGTTGGGGAGCGCCTCGACATCGTCGCGTATGGGGTAATCGCGCTTGCGGCTGATGCTATAGATATCGTGAGGATCGACGAAGCTGACCATCATGCACCACGGTTCGGAAGGCTTTTCGCCGATCCAATCGACAGCGGCCCGGGCGGCTTCCTCACGCCGCTTGAATTCGTACGTATCGAAACCGTGCGGAGCCAGTTCATTTGGGTTCGGAGGCCGCCGTTCGCTGAGATGCCACTTGCCGATGTACCCTGTCCGATAGCCCTCGCCGCGTAACGTTGTGGCGAATGTGGGGTGCCACGTGGGTAGCGCCGCCTGGGTCCCATTCACGCGGCTCATGAGCATATTGGCGCTCACATCGGCCTCGGTGGGATAGAGCCCGGTCAGAAGATTGGCCCGGCTCGCGGAACACTGCGGTGTCGCGCAGAACGCACGGTTGAAGGTCACCCCGTTCCGTTGGAGCCGCTCGCGGTTCGGCAGGTGGAGCCGCTCGTGAGGGATCTGTTGCCGTTCTTGGTCGGTAAACAGAACCAGGATGTTGGGGCGAGTTGCGGCGCTCGCGTTCGGCCCCGTTGCGTTCGGTCCGGTCGCGCAGCCCGAGAGAGCGGTCCCGGTCGCCAATCCGGCCGCGCTGCCAAGAAATGTTCGTCTACTTAGTTTTCCGTGCATCAAGGCCTCGTTCACCATCTTCGTTTCGAATCGGTCAGCGATAGTCGTTTCCGGCGAGGCTTCCCGTACAGGAAGCGCGCCAGCGTTTTAGATGCGCCAGCATGGCGTCACGCACCTCGGGACGGCCATCGGCCAGGTTACGACTCTCGGCGGGATCGTCGAGAAGATCGAAGAGCGCCGGTTTTTCGATTTCACCGTCTTTGAGGCGTGCCAGAAGTTTGTAACGGTTATCGATCAACGCCAAGTTATCGTGGTGTTCGAAGGCAATCGGCGTCGGCCGCTCAACCGTCTCGCCCTCGATAAACGGCCGGAGGCTGACTCCATCCGAGGGCGCGCGCGACCCTGTAGGCATGCCCATATAATCGAGGATCGTGGAGAAGTAATCCGAGGTGGAGCAGGGCGCAAGAATCGTCGTGGGCTCGGTGATCCTCTCGGGCCAGACAAGAAGTCCCGGCACGCGGACCCCGCCTTCAAACAACGTCCCTTTCCATCCACGCAGCCCGCCGGGCGAGCCCGGACCTTCACCACTGCGCCAAGTCGGCCCGTTGTCACTACAGAACCAGAGCATGGTGTTGCGGTCGACACCGAGTTCTTGAAGAAGCGCGCGCAGCCGTCCGATCTGAGCGTCCATGGCCGTGATCGCGCCCCAGTAATGTTGCTTGAACTCCGGATGTTCGGAGTAGAGCGCTCGGTATTCAGGCGTGGCCAAGACGGGGAGATGCGGGGTGTGAAACCAGATGACGGTAAAGAACGGGCGGTCGTTTTCGACCGCGCCCCGAATGAAAGGCTCGGCGCGATCCATGATGAGTTTGGAGTCGTCGCCCTTCAGCGGCCCGGTGACGGGTTTGCCGTTCCGCACGTACCCTTCGGGATCGACGGTCGCGACCTTGCGAACCGTGCTGAACCAGTCGTCGAAACCGTTGTCGGATGGGGTCCAGCTGTTGTCGCCAGCGACATCGCCGAGATGCCATTTGCCATAATGCCCGGTCGTGTAGCCGCGCTCGCGGAAGATCTCGGCCAGGGTCACTTCTTCATCGGGTAAATTGTACTTCGAGGGGGCATCGGCATTTCCGGAGTTCGCGCCCAAGATGCCGTAGCGATACGGATGCCTCCCGGTCAGGCAACTGCCGCGTGTCGGCGAACAGACCGGTGCGCCGGAATAGAAACGCTCGAAACGCACCCCCGTGCGAGCCATCTCGTCGAGATTGGGCGTTTGCAGCGTGGGGTGACCGTTGTATCCCGTATCGCCCCACCCCTGATCGTCGGCCATGACCAGGATCACGTTCGGCCGGGTCTCTTTGCCGTCGGCGGCCATCGACACACTCGAGGTCACGGGAACGGCGGTCGCGGCCGCCGCCATCCGCAGCCAGTCGCGCCGGTTCAATGTGTCAAAGCGTCTATCGGGAGTCTCTTTTCCTAGCGCGCACGGAGTGCCCGCGAGACTCGACCGTCCAGCGTCTTTCAACCGGAAAGAACCTTTAGGAGACATCATATTCATCGGTTTCGCTCCCACGTTTCAATAGGTCAAGGTCTTTACCCAGGCCGGGGTCTTCATGCCGCCACCGCGATAGATATCTCCGTGGCTCTTGAGCCCGTTGCTGGTCTGGTACACCAATCCTTCTTGAGGATAGTTGTTGGCGTTGTAATCGTCGCCGAAATCCGGCCCGGAACTTTCGAGCAGCCAGGCATTCGTGGGGAACCCTATCTTGAATTTGGAGCCGGAGGTTTTCCAGGTTCCGAGTTCGAAGAACGGGTCGACCTCACGGCCAGCGACGTGAGTGGCGAAATAACTGCGGGGCTTGAAGGGGTTGCGGAACGCCTCCTTACCACTGACATACGCAACGGGTGTGGTGAGCATGTTGAAGCCTGCGTAGCCAGGATCCCAGGCCCAAGAGGTGTAGGAGTTGTTGTCGAGGAAGTAGGATTCGAGGGCAGTCTCGACACTGCGCATGTTGCTGACAGCCCGAGCGACATTCGCGCGTAACTTGGCGGCCATGAAGTTGGGGACCGCAATCGCCGCCAGAATTCCAATAATGGCGACGACGATCAGCAACTCGATCAATGTGAATCCGCAGGAGTGCTTTGAAGGAGCGTTCGTACGAGAAGGCGCACGACGCCCAGTGGAACAGGGACGAGGCATGGCGACAGACAGTTGTTTGTTTGAGTGATTTGGCAACACCGGTTTCTCCCAGTATGCGATTCATCAGCATACCAGAGGTCGGGTGACTGTGCATCCACAAACCGCGCATCCGGCGACTATGCGCACGGTGAACTACTTGGACGAGGTATCGGATTTGCTGTGGAGAGAATAGAAGTAGCGTCGCACCCTCTGCCGGTGGGCGAGCGGAACGAGTTCCTTTTCCATCGCCGCTTCGCCCTCTTGGGCGGCGACATTGACAGCGGTCCTGAACTTCAGTTTCGCCTGCCCTTGCTCGGGCGGCCCGTCAACGAGGATTGAACCGACGATTTCGCCCTCGCCCATCTGTCCGGCGATCATGGTGTCCTCCAGAGAGAAGTCGGATTCCTCAAAGGGCATCTGTCCGCCGCGTCCTTGTCCAGGTCCACCGAGCCCGTTTCCCGATTGTTGGCTTTGTCCGAGGGCATAGGCACCGGACCCCTCGCCCTTGCTGGCTCCTCCCCCGGCTCCCTCCCCAGAACCGGAACACGCGCCTCCACAGCTGCTGCACTTCCCGGCAGCCCGATCGGAAGGGGTGAGGGCCTTTCCGCAATTCGAGCAGGAGGACGATTTTCCGGAAAGTTTAAGTTGGCTGGATGCGACAGCCTGGGACGCGCGGTCGAGCATCTCCATCTGCCGTTGAATATCGCGTTTCTCGGCCATGGCTGTCTGCGCGGCTTGCATCCCCAGCTGGGCCGAGCCCATCTTCCCCGCCTTCATGGCGGCGGCCGCTTTGGAGAGAGCCTGTCCGAGTTTGCTGTCGGCGTCGATCTGTTTGCTGAGGGATTCGAGTTCTTTGGCGAGCTGGGCCTTCTGCTCCTCCGACAGACTGCCCGACTTCATGCGGTCTTCGAGCTGAGCCAAGGCCATGGCGGCCTCTTCAAACTGTCCGGCCTGCATGCGCTCGCTGGCGTCACCCAAGAAAGCCATCTCCTGAGTGTTCATCATGCCGTCGCGAAGTTTGGCGGCTTGCGGGTTCGAGGCCAGTTCGTTCCGGCGTTCTTTGATGCGTTCGCTGAGGTCGGAGAGAGTGGCCATCGTCTCCCGCTTCTTGAGTTTTCCGGCTTTCATATCTTTGGCCAGCTGATCGATTTCGCCAAGGAGTTCGGCGGTCTCAGCGACCTTTTCGCGGTCGGCATGCCTCTCCAGTTTCATCTCCTCCGCCAGTTCAACCAGTTCAAGCGCTTCGGCGTTGATCTCCTCGCCGGGGAGGGCGATCTTTGCCTGTGCCTGAAGCCCGCCACCCGTCCAGAGGTCGAGCGCGGGGAGAAAGAGAATCGAGGCGGCCAACAACGCCAGGGGACACCATACCCAACGTCCCTCACGCGGCCAGATCATCGGGAAATGCTTGCGGACCTGGATGCCTTCGGCCACGCGCGCGGCGGAATCCAGCAGCAGGGTGTCCCACGCCGCGTCGACAGCATCCTGAGAGGTCTGTTCGATGCTCAGTTCGAGAGCGGAGGAGAGGCGTTCTTTGAGGTCGAGGATCTTGTCGGCGGAGATCGCCGCACCGCGCAGGGTAATCCGCCGCCGTGAATACTGCAGCAGCGCGGTGACAACCGCCACCACCGTGCACGAGCCGGCCACGATCAGCGACCAGCCTTCAATGCCGACAACCTTGAGCACGACATCGACAACGAGGGCCACCAGAAGGCCCCAAAACGCCCAGCGGGCCAAGCAGAAGAGCCACGTGACCCAGTTACAGCGGCCCCGTACGGAACGGATCGTGCGTAACACACGCGCCCGCTCAATCTTCGTCGCTTCGGGATTTAGGAGTTCGCTTCTCGAGGTTGCGTCGCTCATCACTCGTCTCCCATATTCCTGTTTGTAGCCTCTTCACTATGTAACGGTACGCCTCGCCGCGGGCAACGTCAACAACGGGTACATCCGTGCACCCTGGGGGGAAACTCCCGAAAGCCGCCGTCAGGGCTTTTCCATGACCAGCCGCAGGCCGACATCGTGGTGAAGGCCAATCAGAAAATCGCTGTTCCGGCTGGCCGAACGGCATAGATCGGCTCCTTGCCGGTAGGCTCCGCCGCGGAATACCTTGCGGTCGCCCTCCGGGGGACCTTGGGGGTTGGCCACGCGGCCGCTGGGGTATTCGCCAAGCCAATCGGTGCAGCGCTCGAAAACATTCCCGCAGATGTCGTAGAGCCCCCACGGGTTGGGTTGTTTCAGTCCAACTTCCTTCGCGCCCTCTTTCCCGGAGTTCTCAACGGTCCAGGCATACTCGCCGATCTTCCCCAGACCGAGATCGTCGCCCCAGAAGAAGCGCGTCGTCGTGCCCGCGCGGCACGCGTACTCCCACTCGGCCTCAGTGGGCATACGGAAGGTGCCCATCTCCAAAGCGTTGAGTTTCTCGATGAAGGCCAAGGTCTGGTCGTAGGTGGTCATGAAAACGGGGTGATCGGGACCGACACCGGCTTCGCGGCACGGATTGGAACCCATCACGGTTTCCCACTGCGCCTGCGTAACCTCGTATCGGCCAATGAAGAACGGCTCGGTAATCGTGACTCTGTGCCGGTGGCTCTCGCGGCCGAGACGGTCTCGTTCATCGCGGAGACTGCCCATGAGGAACCTTCCCGCTGGAATCTCGACGAGTGTCAGCGGCTTTGCACGGGCGTCGAGTCCAGGCAGTTCGACGGTGATTTCCTTGGGCTGACACGTCGAGAACGGACAGGTCGCGCACCCGCTGAACAGCAGGGCCGAAAGGAGAGCCATCGACACCAACAGACGCTGTTTTCGCATGGGTCTCTTCCTCGGCAGTCTTCTCTCGACGAATCCAAACTCTCAGGCCACTTCACCCTTGGTGACTTTCATGAAGACTTCTTCGAGATCGGCGGGCACATCGCGGAAATACAACACAGGCAGTCCGCGATCGACAAGGAGTTTGTGGATTTTCGGGACCTCGCGCAGGTCACCGCTGTATTCGAGACGGATGACCGTTCCGAAACTCTCCACCTTGGCCACGCCCGGGATCTTCCAGAGCAGCTCTTCGACCTTCTCGTTGCCCTCGAGAAGTTCAACCTCGAGGATCAGGTTCTCACGGACCTTGGAGAGGATCTCTTGCACGTTCCCCGAAGCCAGCAGATGGCCGCGCTCCATGATACCGATCTTGTTGCAGCAGTCGGCGAGTTCGGAGAGAATGTGGGAGGAGATGAAAATGGTCTTCCCCATGGACCGTAGTTCCTTGAGGAGCTCCTTGACGTAATGCCGAGCCCGTGGATCGAGCCCGGATGCGGGCTCATCGAGAATGAGCACCTCGGGATCGTGAACCAGAGTCTTGGCCAAACAGAGCCGCTGACGCATGCCGCGTGACAGCCCTTCGACGAAATCGTCACGTTTCGCGCCTAGATCCAAGAGTTCGATAACATCGCGGATAATCGCCTTGCGTTGGTCGCGTTTGATGTTGTATGCGGCGGCGAAGAAATCGAGGTACTCCCAAACCCGCATGCCTTCGTACACACCGAAAGAGTCCGGCATATAGCCCATGCTGCGACGTACATTCATGGGGTCGTCGATGACGCTGTGCCCGTTGACCCAGGCCCGTCCCGTGGTCGGCTTCAATAGCGTCGCCAGGAAGCGGATGGTCGTGGTCTTGCCCGCGCCGTTGGGTCCGATGAACCCAAAGATATCGCCCTTCTCGACGTGCAAGTCGAAATCACGGACCGCCCATGTATCACCGTACCGCTTGCTGAACTGCTCGATGCGAATCATCGGGAACGCTCTCCATTTCCATGCCGCCCTACCCGCGGGCATCCTTATTCGACACCGGAAGGACCGGGATGTGAGTCACTTGTGCATCGACTTTCATGTCGCCGGATGGGATACAAAGCACCTTCTGCGAGTTGTTGGTGATCCGGAGACGTACGGTGCGGTCGCGCCGATCCACAAAATTGGCGGGGGCGGGGATACGCAAGACGAGTTCGCGCTCTTTCCCATCCGGCCGGGCGCGATGTTGGAAATCGACCGCTTCCCACTCCTGGCTTTTCCAGTTCTTTATATCGATCTTCAGGCCGCTCAAGGCTCGATCGCTCGCCGTCGAGCGGCGTTCGACGTTTTCGGGCGGGACGAATACCATCCCACTTCGTTGGCGGTTCCATCCGGGGATTTCGCTGATGCCGATACGGATGCGTGCATCGTCGAAACGCACGTTGCCGAGCAAGTGGAGGCAGTTCCCGGTCAATTCGAGGCTCGAGCTGGGATCGAAATAGAAATTGGCATCGCTCCGGTTGTAAGCGTAAATCACCTCGGCCTCGAGGACGAAACGCCAATCGGCTTTGAGAGTGCCCGAGCCGCGCATGGCGGACGGCATAACGAACGGCACGACGACCAAGACCACACCCAAGTGCTCGCCAATCTCCCGGCCGACGTCGGCATGAAGCACCGGTTCGTCAACATAGGCCATGAGATAATTGAGACCCTTGCCGACATCGTCTTCCTCCATGGCGATCCGATACGCGGGAATCACACTCTCCTTGAGCCAGAGGCTGGGATCGTTACGCCACTTGGCGGTGAGTTCGCGTTGGGGTTGGGGCCGCCCGCCCGGGCCGCGCATCACTCGACCACCCATACCCATGCCGCCCATGGTATTCGGCGTGGAGACGGGAAGATCCTTGCCACGGCTTGGGGAAGCGTTGGCCCCCGGTCGAAGCGTGCCCAGATCGTAGCGTTTCTCACCGGAGACGATCAGAGCGTCCATGAGAGTGTACTGAGTATGATTGGTAACGAGCCCGGCGAACGAGTCGCCGTTGCCGGTTCGCAAATCGATCTCGATTCCCTCGCCGAGCGGAACGCGATGGGTGACCTTGAGCGTCTTCTGCGCCCAGTGATGGACGAGAATGTCCTCCATCGTGGCCGTTCCTTCGCCGTACCGGACCTGGAGTTCATCGGAGATTTGCGAGGATTGCGGGGAGGCTGGCCCGCGCCGCCGGGGTGGGTCGTCGGGTTTCAGCTGCCGTGAGAAGAAGCCGGTCTGGTCTTGGCCGTCGGGGGTCTTCGCCGTCAGGTGGTACCAGTCGCGCACCGGTGAATAGAGCGACACGAGGGTGTGCGCTCGGCCTGTGGACGAAGACGGAGCGGCCTCAACGACGCTGAACTCGGCCAACGTCACCCGCCCCAGTTGGTGTACGGCACCGATGTAATAGGCGGCCACGGCAAAGACAATGGCCCAGACGGGGACCATGAACCAAGCCCATTCGAGATGTCCCAACCGTTTGAATACGACGTAGTTTACCGGGACGACGAGCAGAATGTAGAGCCCCAAGAACCCGGCGATGAACCAAGCGCTGGGCAACTCGGCTTGCACCTGCGAGCGCAAGAACTTGGCGGCGTTGGCGTCGAGCCGGTCGGCGGCCATGAGCGGTAGACGGCCTCCAGGCGCGAGTAACGAATCCAACAGGCTCTCTTCGTAAGCCTTGGGGGCGATGAGCGGTTCGTTACCGGCGAGCGTGACGCAGATTGTGTCGATTACCCCCGCGCCCACGCGCCGTCTGATGAGCAGTGGGATACGCCCGTTGGGGCCCTCGGCGCGCAGGGCGACATACGCATCCTGGGCCAGTTTCCCGGTGGATGTGGCCGCAACCATGTCGCGCTGCAACGTGACATCGGCTTCGGCATTCGGCCACTCAATCTTGCTTCCGGCGGGCAGGGTCAGCGAGGCGTCAAACGTGAAAGGTAAGAAACGCGCCCACGGCGTCCCGCCAATCTCACCCCAGTTCTCGCCAAGCGCGAGAACCAGATGCCCACCCATTTGTAACCAGGTGGAGATCGCGTCGAGCTGGGCTTCCGTCATCTCCGTGCCGGGGTATCCATCCCAGACGAGCGCATCGATACCGTCGTAGTCGAGCCAATGCTCGGGGAGAACGATCGGCAGGGAATAGAGCACCTGCCTCCCCGACCCCTCGTCGTCCGCATTGAGCCCCAGCCGGGTGTGCATGCGCTGCAGCGGTGAGAGAACCGCGACGAGCCCGGTGAGCGGATCGAGGGCGGCGATCGCCAGCTGCGGCTCGAGTTTCACGGGCAAGAAACCCCCGGAGTGTACAAAACTGACACTGAATTCGTCCGCGTCGGAGACCGGAAAGAGAGAAAGTCGTCCAACTTTGCGGGATCCGGTTGGCAGATCGATGGGCGTGTGATACCTAATGTTCGTCTCGTTAATGCGAATTTCCAGCTCGCCGGAGAGCGGCGGCCCGTCGTTCGCGAGAATCGCCGTGAAAGGAATCCAAGTCTGCTCACGCCGGACGCGCCGCCCAGCGCCGAAACCGGCGAAAATGTCCTCGGCCCGAAACAGGTCTTTCTCCTGGTCGACCTCGATCTCGCCAGACGGGTCTTCCTGGGCATGGCCAAGCGGACAGGGCATCCCAGTCAGAAAGAGCACAATCGCCGCGAGGGACAGCCATGCAAGTGCGGGCTTCTGTGGAAGGGAGGATGGGAAGCTCACTTCGGAGGCGAGCCTTTGGAAACGTGGGAAAGCGATATTTCGTCGGTGTGGCATCAAATGAGTTCCCGTGCCTCGTTAACTCCTAACTCTATTTGGAGCGGTCGATCGCGAATAGAGTAACCTTTTTGGAGGCGTTCGTCATTAGCAAGACCGAAGGCTCCTATTTGTCTATGGAACGACTGGCCCCCGGGTGAGGTTATTGCGACACTGGAAACAGAAGTACGGTCCTGGAGACGGTCGAATCGTGAGACCGGCCAGCCTTGCGGGATGACCGGGAGGCCGGTTGGCTCGTTCGTCCCTCAACGACCTTCGCCTGGGTGTTCGACGCCCGCCGGTTAGAGAGTTCTCAAGAAAGGCCTTGCATGTTACTCGTCGGCCCCATTCTCAGACGGGATCTCGTAGGTTTTTTGCGTACTCGCTGGGCCTTCGTTGTGATTCTGGTCACGCTGTCGCTCACCACCCTGGTGGTATTTCAGCGGTGGACGACAATTCGCGACGTCTGGATTCTGGGGGCCGTTGAATTCGAGTCTCTTAGCGGAGTCCAGGAGGTCGGCCGCCGGTTCTTCCACGAGCTGATTCAGGGGCAGCTGCTGATTCTGACACTCGTCTCGCCGCTCCTGACAGCCACGGCGGTGGCGGGCGAACGAGAGCGAGACACGTTGACGTTGCTGCTGTCCTCGCCGGTCCGGACAGGACGTGTGCTGTTCGAGAAGTTTGCCTCATCCCAAACGTTCGTTCTGTTGCTGATGATCGGAACGCTTCCGCCACTGTCGGTTTCGCTGCTGGCGGGAGGTTTGGCGATGGACGAGATTCTGGCCTCACAACTGCTCTGTTTCTGCGCCGCTCTGGGCTATTCACTGGTCGGGCTCTTCTGCTCGACGCTCCGGCCCCGCGTCTACGAGACCTATCTTCTGACCGGTGGAGCCATCCTGATCATGGCGCTGCTGGTACCGTTCGGCCCCCAGGTTTGGCATTACATCACCACCCTGAAATGGGAATCGCCGGATGTGAGAACATTCGGCTGGCACGACCTCTCGCCCTATGTGGCCATGGAGCGGATTCTAGGCTCCCCTGGAGGTAGACTCACCGCAGGGCCGGTGAACCTCATGAGCCTCAGCCGGGCAACGTTTGCGGGAACGCCCTTTTGGGGGCTGTGTCAGTATGCGTTGGTCTGGCTCCCGGTCGGGTTTCTACTCTACTACTGGTCGGTAAGGCGCTTGGACAAACTCGCCACCGGCGATCAACCCCGAACCAGTTTCGAAGAAGAAGACGACGAGACCGAAGCGGACGAGGCCCGGCGCGCGGGGCGGCATTGGGACACGGACGGCAACCCGGTCCTGACGCTGGAAGGGCACCGGCAATGGTTCGGCCGTCTGGCGGTCCTTCTCAGGCTGTTGTACACAGCGCTGCTGATTTCGGTGATCACGCTACCGCTGGCGTCGTACCGAGGTTCGTGGCTCTTCTTCACGCTCCCCTTCGTCGCCGCTTCGCTGTTCACGGTCCCCTTGGCGGCGACCACGCTGGGCAACGAGCGGGGCAGTAAGACGCTCGACCTGCTGCGAACCACGCTGGTCGGCGATCGAAGAATCGTGCGAGCCAAATTCACCGTAGCCTTGCGACTGAGTTTGCTGCTATCGCTGACTCTGTACCTGCCGGGCCTGGTCACGCTCCTGTTCTATAGCCTGGTCTTGGGCGGCGAGCTCGACCTGCTGACAAATCTCCGGGATGTCTTCACGCTGCTGGCCATTCCAGTCCTGCTGTATAGCAGCCTGACCGTGTATAACGCGGTCGGAGTGCGGCTTTCGAGCCGGATTCACTCGCCTCACCTGGTTCTGGCGGCGAGCACGTTGACGGTGCTGGGCTTGCTACTGTTGCCTCTGCCGGGACTTCACGCGCTCAACGGTTTGGGTTGGGGACCAAGCCAGTTTGGCCCGATCGGCCGTCTGGCGATTCAGTTCGGAGTGGCCGCTCCCCTGATCGCAATCAATCCGCTAGCCATCCTGGTGCTTCTCTCGACCCATGGGAACATCGAGCTACTCGGGCTCCGTATCCAGGGCGTCACGGCTCCATTCGAGTCAACTTCGCCACTCTTTCTACTTATTTATGTAGTCCTGTGCACCTTGACGTCTCGATGGTTGCTACGAGGCGCGGAGCGCTCCTTGTGGCGCTGAGCCGCCAAGCGAGAGTCCGGCCCGAGTCAGTGGGCTTTCCACACAAATCCACGCCCCGGCGTAGAGAGGGGGGCGTGAGATTCTCGGTTGAAGTTTTTCCTGAAGGAGATCGTGCGGAGCTTACCGGTTGCGCGCCTGCCAGATGTCGCGGCGTTGGTGCTTACGGATGATGGAGATCTCGTCCCAGTAACGGTCTCTCTTCTTCTGCAGACTGCGAGGCGAGCCGTGATAGACGAACGGCGGTTCCTTCGCTTCTCTCCGGCATGCGCAGATCGAACCGATAAGCACGTCTTGACCACACACCGAACACTTGTAGGTCGGAGCCAGATAGCCTAGCCGGTCGGTCGCGATCCAACGCTGGATGCGGTCTTCGGAAATCGAAAACTCGTCACACACCTCTTGGATGTTCACCTTACGCTTCCGCCGAACATAGTCGCGGACGAGAAGAAGAAGATGCTCGTCGACGGAAAGGCAGGCCTTGCAACGGTCGTATTCATCAAGAGCACTATAGGTTCCACAGCAAACACAATTCTTGAACATGAGACCTCCGGTACAGTTCAGTCATCCAGCCCTGAATGCCCAACCGCCTCTCACGATCTTGTGGTCGCTGACGGTTCCCCATTGACAGGGCCAGTTTCCCCTCCAAATGGGGGAAAACGATCACACCGGTATCGGCAGATCGCACGAAAACATGAGCTCTTTTTGGATAATTTCTTGAATCGAGAAAACCGAGCGGACGGACGGACGCTCGGAACCCCATGGCTGCTGCGGTATTGCTACTGGTCAGGTGAGGGCGTTTCTCAATTTCGGGCCCTCCGTCGCTGCCACGCCAGGCATACCGGAACGCGCCGTCTGTCGATGGGTGAGGATGCCCGGAGGATGCCGGTGGAGATTCCTACTGCGTCGCCGGTTGGGTGGGTACCGGAGCCACTTTGACGTCGAACCCATTGTTCCGGAGGAACGTCAGCACATCCGGGTAGGTACGTAAGAAATGCTGGAGAAAAGGACCGGCGTTGACGTCGGCGACAATCGAGTCGTCACCGAGTTGGAGGGCCTGGAATATATCGGTACCGATCTCGGTCACGGTGTGCGATCCCCCAGCCTGCAACTTGACCCGCGCCAGGTTCAGACACACCTTGGGATCCGCAGGTTCGATAACCGCCCAGCGCTCGATCAAAGGTAGAATCTCCTGCGGGGTCATGTTGGCGTTGACCGAGTTGACAACCAAGAGACGCATGGCCTTCTTCTGCGTTTCGGGATCGACGACGGGGGAATCGACGACCCGCTGGAACAGCGCCGCGGCACTGGCGTACTTGCTAAGAGGCGCGAGAGACAAGACCTGACCGTAACCGTGAAGATACTTGGGATCGTCGAAATCGGGTTTGGCCTGGAAACTTCGCTTGAAACAGAGCGCGGCCTGAACCAGCTCGCCCTTCGCCGCAAAAGCACTGGCTAGCGTGATGTAATTGCTGAAGACCGAGTCCGTGAGATTAGCTCCGAGCGTGTCGGGCGACCACGGAGCGTCGGGGTGCAACCCGTAGAGTTCGACAAAACGCTCGATAGCCAAGAACGCGTTTTCATAGTCTTTAACTCCGTCACTGAGATAACAACCGGATAGGTAAAGAAGAACTTCGTTCTTCTGCGGATCGACCGCCAACGATTTCTCGAACGGCGGAATCGCCTCGAGAGGATTACCGTCCTTCAAGTAGCCCAATCCGGTGTTAAAGAGGCCGTAGATCTGCTCCTCATCGAGCGATAAGTTACGCGCGTA
>CAYTDF010000021.1:0-2212 GCA_964436365.1 uncultured bacterium
AGAGCCCAGTCAACCCTCTCAGAAATTTCTCCATGCGCCCGCTAACGGTTCATTTCGCCACGTTCACCCTCTGAAGCGATCCGTTCAGCACGCAGACCTCGCTCGCAGGGGAAGCGTTCGCCATCTCGTTGGTGAGCTCTCCATACCTAACTCGGAACGAATTCCTTGTCGTGGTGGTAACGATCCTTGCCGTGACCAGTTTCCCGTCTTTCCAGGTGATGTCGACCTCGAATCCTCCCCGCGCGCGCAGGCCCTTGACGCTACCGTCCGGCCACGCGGCGGGCAGTGCGGGCAGCAGGCTTATCTCGCCCGTATGCTTGTTGCCACGAGAGTCTTTCGGATACTGGGTTTCATCGGGTGGCCTTCCGTTATCGGGTGCAAGGTAAATGGCTGGAATGTCTCACGATCCACTCTACCAGAAATTACGCACGAGCGAATCGCCCGCGTGACGCTGGACGCACTGGCTCCGCTCATTGTGAAACGAATTCCGAAAATTTGAACAAACTTCGTCGACCCACCGTATAAGAGGAGAGCGGGGTTCCACGGCGCGTCTCTTGCCGGAAGGGAGTACAAAAGTGAAAATCAAAGATTACATCGTTTTTCTTGTGCTGATTCTCGCGCTGGTCGGCATTACCGTCTACACGTAAACTACGGCGTCAGTCGGTTTGGCAACCGCGAGCACTTAGAGGTACGGGGGGGACGCGATGCTCTATTACCGTTTCCATTTGCAGGGGCTCGGACTGCTGCTGTTCATCTTCGGTATACTGGTCTGTCTGAAGACGATCTGGACATTCCCCGGGGACATCGCTGGAATTCTCGCCGCGTATCGTTCCGGCGACCGGGATGAATTGCTGAGTTCTGCGGGTGCTACGCTCTTCTATTGGATCTTTACCGCAGCTCTTATCTGGTTCTCCATCATTCCCGTCTGTCGCGCTTTCCTTGCTCCGCTTTTCAGTCAGGCCTAGGCCTCATATCACGCTTCGATGGAATCCTGCGGTTCCGCTCGCAAGCGCCCTCCTCACCACACAAACACGCGAAGCTCTAGTTCACCAGCCAGTAGGTGATTCGCACAGCGTAGCCTTGGCTATCGGGATGTTTGGCCTCTCCGACACGCAACGTCACAACGTGTTCCCCGGCCTCCAGTTCCGATGTCAAAACATAGGCCCACGGTAGATGCAGGCCACGGCTCCAGCGCGTAAACAGATCCACGGTCTCGTAGCGTTTGCCGTCGATCGAGTATTCGACCGTACCGGCGTCTGGCCCCGCAGCAACCAGGATCCCTATGGCCCGGCCTTCGAATGTCAACGAAACGCTCGCCCCGGGCTGGCTGGAGACCAGCATGGGAACGTCCACAAAACCTTTGCGGGTCCCGGCCCGGTCTTCGGGTTTCCAGTGAGCGACACGCTCCCATCCTTCGCTCAACTTCGCCTGGCCGATATCTACCAGACGGGCATGCGTGTAGCTGAACTCATCGAGGGTCCGCTCGGGAAGCGTGTGCGGCTTCACAGGCGAGTCCTTGGCCAGAGGCGCTGCCCACGCTTTCTCCAACAGCCTCTTAATCGACTTGAAATAGAGGTGCTGGCCGAACGGGGAAGGGTGAAGATTCTTGAAATCGTCTTTCCACGTGAACTCCCCGGCCTCGATACGCTCCGTCACTTCCAGCGCCAGGTTGAGTGAAGGGATGCTGTAGTGTTCGGCGACCCGTTCGTGATTGGCGATTACGGGAGGAACCGTCCCGGTGCGAAACATCTCCATTTTTGCGGGATCGACAAAGTGCATCATGACCATATCGATCTCGGGTTGGAGTGTGCGCGCGTGGCGGACGATGCCTTCCATCCCCCGGATCTGTTCCACAGGGGTCCGACCGTTCGTCGAATCGTTGACCGCAGCCTCCACAAAGAGCAGATCGACCGGGCCGTGCGAAAAGACGTCACGCGTCAAACGGAATGCGCCGGGAGTCGAACCCATCGAGGGAATCCCCGCGTTCAAGAACTCGAAATCGGTGTCGGGGAACCGTTCTTGTAGAACCGCGGCGGTCATGTCGCGCCACCCGGGGTTATGGGTGATCGAGCCGCCCAGAAACGCTACACGCCCTTTCCTCTCCCGTTGGAACCGGGCGCGAGAACGATTCAACTCCCTGCGGAGGATGAACCAGTCACCCGACCCCAGCGTGTGCCGGAGAATAAAATCGACGATGAGTGCCGGGTCTTTC
>CAYTDF010000021.1:2222-19903 GCA_964436365.1 uncultured bacterium
ATACCGGATTTGGCGATGACCGTGATCGCTCCCCCCATCGCCCGATAGCGCGATTCCAGCAAGCCTGTGTTTTCGGCGATTGGAACGACCTTGTCCGCGTCGCCACAGACGTGCATCAGCGGCACACTCGCCTTCGCGAGCGGTTCTAGGTTGTCGATTGGATTGCGGTCGTACGCCAGCGCTTGCTCTTCGCGCAGGCCGTAGGCTTCCAAGCACCGGCTCCAGTCGCCGGGGCTGCCTTTGCCCTGTCCGTGTCCGCCGGGCCAGCTCTTGAAATCGCAAACCGGCGCGTCCGCGTAGATACACGCGACTTTGTCCGGATTCTCGGTGGCCCAGTTGTAGACGATCAGACCGCCCCGGCTCATGCCTTCCAACACGGCTTTCTTGGAAAGACCCTGCTTATCCGTCAAGTATTCGTAGAATGAATCCCAGTGCCTTACCGCTTGCGGGCTGCCGAACAGACCGGCCACATCTGTATAAACGAGATGGAAACCGCGTTGCAGTAGGGCGACGTCCGTCTGCGGTTCGTGCCCGAAAAAGCGCGCCCGCCAGATCCAGGGGAGTCCCTCCGCCACCGTTTCTGGACAGACGGCAATGCACGCGTGTCCGCCGATTTCGAAATCGTACCGCGCGAAACCAAACCACTCGGATTTCTTCCCAGGCCAATCCGCCGCGCTTGGGGGAAGTGTGAATGCTGAAAGACAAATCGTCACGAGACAGGTCTGCAGAGCCGCAAACCGGCGTTTAGGGTGATTCACAATACCGTTCTCCTTTCGCGTGTGAAGCGGCGGGGTGGGGGAGTGTCGTCTGGCCTTGGGTGTTCGGCTGGCTTCGCTCTGCACCCACCAACTTCGCACAGGGAGCCTGCCACGAGCGCTCGACATTGTAAACGCTCTCGCAAACGGTTGCCCGTCTGTTGCGCATCGTGGATAATCCAAGAGCAAGGTTGAGCCGTTATGAACCGGGCCGGTTCCTGAAGGAGAAGACGATGAGAAGAATCCCGATCGTCCTACTGTTTACTGGAATTCTCTTCCCCAGCGTTGGGCACACGCAGAAGATCTTTGAGCGGGATATGTTCGAGACGCCCGCCGGTCACCTCGGCATCACCTTCATCGGGCATGGCACGTTGATGCTCTCTTTCGGAGAGACGATCGTCCACGTTGACCCGGTCTCTCGAGCCCTGGATTACACAGGGAGCTACAGTGTGCAAACCCGGTCCGTCACGGATGAGAAGGGGAAGGCGACGCCGGTGGATTCCGGTTCCCAGCCCACCGCCGAGGAGGTGCCCAAGGCCGATCTGATTCTGGTTACGCACGAACACGGGGATCACCTGGATCCGAAAGCGATCGAAGCGCTCCGCACCGGCAAGACAAAGATTGTTCTCTCCCAGCGCTGCGCCGCCAAGGTCAAAGACGCCATCGTGGTCAAGAACGGGGAGAAGAAGATATTCGGGAGTCTGACCGTTGAGGTCGTGCCCGCGTATAACCTCGTCCACAAACGAGAGGGCGGCGATCCCTATCATCCCCAGGGCGCGGGGAACGGCTATGTGATCGCGTTCGGGGGTAAACGTCTCTATGTGGCGGGCGATACCGAAAACACCCCGGAAATGAAGAAACTAAAGAACATCGACATCGCGTTCTTGCCCATGAACCTACCGTACACCATGACGCCGGAGATGGTGACGGATGCCGCCAAGAGTTTCAAGCCGAAGGTTCTTTATCCCTACCACTTCGGCAAGACGGATACGAGCGAACTGCTACGCCTCATGAAGGATACCGCCGCTGTCGAAATCCGCGTCCGCGACATGAAGTAAGTTGCCACGAGGGCAAGCCGCAATCGCAAGAAGGAAAATGCAGTATGGCTGAAAACAGAGATGGAACGGAAACCGTCGTTTCTGAAATGATGAACTGGATCCGCGAGATCGTCGCGTTTGGCATTCGGCGACCGGGCTGGCCCGAGCAGAGGTTGACCGAGCGATACATGCAGCGCCGCTTTTCCGAATTCGGCTTGGATGACGTCGGTGAAGAGCCGGTTCCGGTCCACGCCTGGAAGCCGGACACGACTCGGTTTCAACTCACGGGGAACGGCGAGCCGGTGGACTGTTCGCCGATCCCTTACACGGCCTGGACCGATGGCGTGGGCTTGACCGCTCCCTTGGTTTGGATCGGCGACGGCCAGCCCGTGGACCTCGAAGGCATTGACCTCCGGGGCAAGATCGCCGTGATGAACGCCCGGTTCAAGGATTTCGTGACCGGCCCGCTCAAGCAGGCGGCGATGGCCGTTTACGATCCGGAGACGACGATTCCCGACGGTGTCTTACACAAGGCGAACTGGCTTATCGCCAACTGGCCGGTCTATTACGAAGCCCAGAAACGGGGCGCGGTGGGCTTTGCCGGGCTTCTTGTGGATTCTCCGATTCATGAATCCGGACATTGGGTACCTTACGATGGGTGGATCAAGGACCTTCCGGCGGTTTGGGTCGGGAAGGGGGAGGCCGACCGGGTTCGGCGTGCCGCCGAGCGTGGCGAATCCGCGCAGCTTGTCAGCACCGGCGCAACCGACGATGTCGATTCCCACAACATCTTGGGCACGGTCCGGGGCACGGGGGAGGAAATTATTCTGCTCTCGTCACATCACGACGCGCCGTGGGCCTCTGCGGTCGAAGACGCGTCGGGGTTGGCGATGCTGTTGGGATTGGCGAAGCGATTCGGACAGCGGAAACGGAAACTCAATCGCACTCTTCTTTTTGTCGCTGCCAGCGGCCACTTTCACGGGGGCATTGGCAACCGGCTCTTTGTCGAAAAGCATCGAGACGATTGGCTGCCTCGAACCGTCGCGGCTTTGGGGATGGAGCACATCGCCCAGGAGGTCGAAAGCGACGGTGTGGAGTATCGCCTGACCGGCCGCCCTGAGGTCCGCGCGATCTTCACCGAGAACTGCCCGGCTCTCGTCCAGGCCATCACACGCGGGATCGCCAAACACAATCTCGATCGTACTCTTGTGCTCCCGCCGTATCTCTTTGGGACCGAACCGCCCTGCGACGCCGCACCCTATTTTACGGCGGGCATCGCCTCCGCCAGCCTGATCAGTGGACCTCTCTATCTATTCGACCGTTACGATACCGTCGACAAGGTGCGGCAAGAGGATCTACCCCGCGCGCTCGATTTCTTCACCGAGCTGATCGAAGAGATCGACGCGACCCCAACCGAGGATATGAGGACCGGCTTGGCGCATGCGCCCGGCGATCCTCCGCCTCCGATGCCCGATTGGTTTGCACCGCCAGAGAGATACTTGGGCACGGTTTGACACGAGCGTCCTTCAATCGAACGTTGCTCGAATGCTCTCCCAGGTAGCGCGCACGCAGTGCCCACGAGGGTCGGGCGTTCAGCGTTTTTCTATTGGATTGTATTGTTGAGGGCTATATCTAATTTACCGGTTGCGAATCGTGCAGACGATGTCCCAGACCAGGCAAGAGCTGACGCGCGTCTCTGTGCGGTTCGCTCTCCATTTGTAGATCGTGCCACCGGTGTACTGTCCCAGGAAGAACATACTCATCAGGAACGGCAGTGTGGAGAAACTCAGCGGGACTCCGAACAGCAGGCGCAACGCGACCACGAAGGGGACCGGCATGTGTATGGCGACAAACCACTCCACCGTGCGTTTCTCGGCGTTGGCCCGCCAATACCCAAAGGGGATATTGAGCGCGCACACCAACAAGCCGACATACAGAAGTTCGATGGGCATCTCTCTCGCCTCTCCGGTTGCAAGTCATCTGCCGCTCGAATGCGACACGAAGAGCATACCGGCGAATATCCGCGCACAAACATTGGCCCTATCGAAAGGGGCACCAAGGCGCTTTCGTGAAATGTCTTCTCAAGTACAAATAGGCCCCGGAGACCTCCCCGCGGCCATCAGTTCGCCAACAGGGCCACACACTCCATCATTTCTTGGCGCAGCCTTTCCACTGTCCCGTCGTCGTGCGACGCGTCGAGCATATAATCCGCAACGCCCAGTCTCGCTTCCTCGAACGTCGGGACGGTAAGGGCCCCGAGCGTCTCTTGCAGCAGGTGTCGGATCTTCATTTTGGTCGTCTTGCCGACCGATGGGTCCGTCAGTTTTTCGCGGAGGGCGATCAGGATGCGCGTATCCTCCATGCTCTCACGAACCGCTTCCCACCGTCGGCTGGAGGTATGGGTCTTGTCTTCGTTCACGTAGACGAGGGGGTATTCGAGTACGATCGGGTCCCACATTGACGGACCCACGTTATAGCACCAATAGCCGATCCCCGTCGCGCCGTAATAGAGTGCATAGACGGAAGAGAGGCGATACTGTGCGACGATGTTGACGGTCTTCGTGTTCGCACCGTAAGGGCGCGCGAAGGCGTATCCGCAATCGTACGTCCAGAGCGTCTTGCCGCTCTCTCTCAGGAACGTCATTTGCGGTGAATCTTCAGCCAGCATGTAGTAACCCGGACACCAGATGGCGGCGACCTCGTTCAGCGCTTCGAACATCGCTAGGTCGCCCCCGCCGTTGACATAAAACTTCAGCTCGGGGTGTGCCTTTAGTCCTTGCCGGGCAAAGGTGATGTAGTGGTTCACCGTATCCCATCCGTGGCCGCCGGGTTCGTCGTGGGGGTACAGCGCCACACGCTCTTCAGAGATACCCTTCGCCGTCAGGTGAGCCATCAATCCGTCGAGATATTTCGCGAGGCGTGGCACGTAGGTCTCCTCTTCCATCGGCACGCCCAGCGAAGGGATCCCGCTCATCAACAAGTAGACGTCGTGTCCCAAGAGCGGTGCGACGTATTCGTCCAAAGCGGCGAAGTCGATCTTAATCTTTGGCGTCTTGCCCTCCCCGACTTTCACAGGGGGTAAACTGGTGACGAATACGTTGTTCCCGTGATTCAGGAGGTCCCCCATGGCGTCTTCGTTATAACTCGCCCAGCAGCAGAGCTGCATTGCATCGGGACCCGCCATTTCGAACGGCAGAACCTTCACGGTGATTTCGACTTTAGTTTGCGAGGTTCCTGTACCGAACGCGGCCTGGATCGGGTACGTGCCCGGTTTTACACCGGCGAGGTCGATGTCCAGCCAAACTTCTCGCGTCTCGAGTGAGGGAATCGCTATTTTGCCGTTATCCAGAGGCACGATCGGATCCCATGCGATTGTGTCCAGGTTCGTCGGAACCGGTTTGACCTCGAACGCCGTCACTTTCGGACCGCCCGCGACCGTCTCCACCTGTCCGCCGACCGTGATCGGCTCGGGCGTCACATTCAGCAGTTTGATGGAGACCGGCTCGTGTTCGCCCGGGACAGAACGCCGCTCGATCCGTAGCGGAATCTTCAGCTCCGTTGGGAGTTGCTTATCCACACTCTCGTTTTCCCAGACGATACCTTCAAACGCCACCACTTGGCTCTCGGGGGCGTCGGCGAGGATCGCGCGCGCCACAGTCCCGAGCGCCAACGCTCTCTTGGCCCGTACGTTCAGCGCCGCCGCACGCGCGTCCAGTTTTTCAACGAAAGACGGTGGTGCGCCGCGGGTGGCGGTCTGCATTCCGCCCAGCGTCTTGGTTTCCTCGTTGATGATGAATGCCTCGCGCTGCAACGCCTCCAGGAGTCCTCCGCTCGCTTTCGTGGCGGCTGGATCGGTCACGATCTCGAACAGTTCAAACGCGGCGCGCTGCGCTAGAGCCTCGTCGTTCGCGTAGGGTTGGAGGGTCAGTTCGCGCGAGCCGGTCGCGAGCTGTGCATCTGTACTGTCCATCAGCGCCCACTCGAATCGGTACACGCCCGGAGCCGTAATCGACACCGGCAGTTTCAAAAGGCCGCGCTCACCGATGACCTTCCCCACCGCTGTCTGACGCGACCCGTCCGGCCGTATGCAGCTCGCTCGAGCTTTCAGAAGCGAATCTGTGGGCGTCGGGTTCACGATACGGAAGGTGATATCGTCTCCGGTCAGGAGGCGATCCCAACTCAGGTTCTCCGGTGTCATCTGAACCGTGTTTCCGTCGGTGAGCCCAAACCATGCGCCCGTGAGGCGGTTATCGCCGCGGTAGGTTCGCCACGGGGCTGCCGTCTCGACCGTCGCGGAGGTTCCGAAGCAGAACATCTGACCCGATTCGCCTCCCGTTACCGCGAATTCGAGTCCGCGCCTCTTCTTGACGATGTCGCCGAAAGAGAGCGTCGTATTGATCGTGCGGTTGCCGAACTGATGATTCAGAACGATCTCGCCCGCTTGGTTGAACGCCAGCAGGTTGCCGCGTTGGGTGCAAAGTACGTATTCGAGTGCGCTGTCACCGTCCATATCGATCAGCGCGCCTGACGCTAGGCAGCGGCCTTGCGTATCGATGTCCCACAGGGCCCGGCCTTCCTCGTCGAATCGGTAGAGCGCACCCAACTGCGTCGCCACGAACAGATCCACTCGGCCGTCCGCGTCAAAGTCTCCCGCCGAAAGCGTCGAAGAGATACTGCCGCGCGTCGTCCGCTCCCAAAGCGCGTTGCCCTGGCTGTCAAGGCAAAAGAACCGCCCCTCTTGCGAAGCCGCCGCCACGCAAACGTCACCCGCCGAGTTGCCGAATAGAATGGGCGAAGACGTGGCCCAATCCGGGGATGTTCCTCCCACGTTGAATTCCCAGAGAACTTCGCTCGAAGCGTTGAGTGCAAAGACCTTGCCCGCGCCTGTGGCGATGACGATCTCCATGGTGCCGTCGCCATCCAGATCGCCGACCGCGGGGCTCGCGCATTCGCCTTCGATCTTCTTCTTCCAAACGACATCACCCGAGAGCGCGTCAAAGACGTTCACCCCACCCGACTTATCGCCCTGGATAACCTCCACCTTGCCGTCGCCGTTCAGATCGGCCAGAGCCGGTGCGGCACAGAAGATCGGGGGTGTCTCAACTTGCCAAACCACATTCCCCGCACCGTCGAGACACGTAAAAAGCCCCCTGTTGTCACCCGCATAGATGAGTGGCGAGCCGTCTTTCCGTTCCAGGATGGCGGGCTGAGTCGAGTAGCGGCCTCGCGTGTCGAAGCGCCAGAGCTCCTTGCCGTCGCCGTTGAACACGATGATGTTCTCGTAGGCTGCGGTCAGAACCTCCGCGTCCCCGTCGCCGTCAAGATCGACAACCGCTGGCGCGCCTTCCATGACCATATCGGCGCCCACAGCCCACAGCGGCTCGATCTCCAGCGCGTACGAAGCCTGGAGTGACAGCGCGGCGGACCACGCAAGAAAAGCCAGCGCAGAGACGAGACTTCGCCTCTTCAGTGAGTGACGCGAAACGCTTGTTCTGATCGGAGATTGACGGTTCATGGGCGGCTTCACCTTAGGTCTTCAGAATCGATGTTGGTTGAACAGCCAAATTAGCAGAAGGTCATACAACGTTCAAAGATGGAAATAGAGACGGTCCGTCCGGCGATCTCGAATCGTCCGCCGAACCGGGCTATGCTGGCTGAAACGGGCTCTGCGTGGCCCATCGAAGAATGGAGAGAGTCGAGATGGATGCTTATCCAGTGCGGGGCGCGGGACGGGTCTCTAGCGCCGAACTCGAACGGCACATCGCCGAACAGACCGGCAGCGCGGTCGTGCTGGGATTCTCGGAGGTTTCCGATCCTGGCGGCGCGATCGTGGGCGGCGAGCGGAACGCCGGGTTTATGGAGACGCATGAACGCGATGAATGGGTTCTCCCTCTCGGTGCCAAGCGGGGGCTCTCCTGGAAAACCGCCGTCGTGCCTAGCACCGATCTCGACCGGGTCAGTTTTCTTCTCTCCACCGGTTTTGGAAACGGTTCGCCGTTGCCGCAGCCCAGCGGACGATGGGATATCTACTGCAACGAGCGCTTCGCACTCTCCGTCCGCGTGGTCAAACACTGCCAACTGTGGCGAGGCCAGGAATGCACTTTCGCGTTCGCCGCGAACCGGATCGAGGCGGCCGAGCCCTTCGGCTCGCTCTGTCTCAGTTCGGTGCTCACCCAAGAGAGTTTCGCCACCTTCGGACCCGCATTGTTCACCGTCCCCACAGCCTGGCTCGAACCGGGGAAGGCGGCCACGATTCGGGTCGAAGCGAGAAGCGAGGTCGAGTCCACGCGCTGGTTCTATCTCGGTGTGGCCAGTGACATTCTGTTTCGGTCTGATATCGACCGGGCCGTGGCATTGTTGGCGAACGACCCTACACCCAAGGTGAACGGCTACAATGTTTATTTCGGCGACATCCACACTCATTCCGGGCAGGAACTGGATGAGACCGACAACCGGGGCTGTGGCATGGGCACGTGGGAAGAGAACTACGAGTATGCCAAGGGGCCGGGCGGTCTAGATTTCTACGCACTTACCGACCACGAGTGGCAAATCCCCTCCGACGATCCCCGCCGGTATTTCGAACTGGCCGACCGCTACACCGAAGATGGCCGCTTTGCTTGCATTCCGGCCTTCGAGTTTACGAGCCAAGGCTATGGTCACCGCAACGTCTATTTCCGCGCGACCGGGGGTCGAGTGGTCAATGCCAATCGGCGCGGCGGTAGCCCCACGTCGAATTTGGAATGGTGTACGACTCCCGATGAGCTCTGGACGCAGTTGGAGGCGTGTGGCGTGCCTTTCATGACCGTGCCGCACCACCCATCCTCCGCTTCGCACCCGTGCACCTGGGATTTCTACAACCCCAAATACGACCGTTTGATGGAGGTCTACTCCACGTGGGGATCGAGCGAGTACTACGGTGATTTTCCAAAAGGCGTCACCGACCGGCACCGCTCCTTGGATGTGCGCGAAGCGTTGAACCGTGGTTTGCGGGCCGGGCTGATCGCCTCGGCCGACGGGCATGACGGCCATCCCGGAAACGCACAGAGCCCCTTGGTGAAGCACCACCATCAGTTCCACCACTTGGGGAGTGGCCGGGCGGCGGTTTTGACCTCCGAATTGACGCGAGAGGCGGTCTTCGACGCGCTCTACGCACGGCGTTGTTATGCCACCACCGGCGTGCCGATCGTTCTGTCCTTCGCGGTCAACGGAGAGATCATGGGCTCCGAACTCCCCGCCTTGTCGGCCCGCGAACGCCCCCAGTTGAAACTCACCTGCCAAGCTGCCAACGGGATCGACCACGTCCGGATTATCAAGAACGGGCGTGTGATACAGACCGTCCCCTGCCATGGCGAGCACGCCTGCGATGTCGAATGGGAAGACCCGGCGTATACGCCGTCCCATCCCAGTCACTACTACGCCCGCGTGGTGCAAATCGACCGGGAGTCGGCCTGGTCGTCGCCGATCTGGATCGGATAGACGATCCCCGCGACGTTCGTGGTTCATATAATTCGCAAAGGCGGTATGCTGGTCGCCTAGAGGCATTTGACGAAGGAGACGATCGTGAAGAAAACAGACCGTAGAGATTTCCTGAAAACCTCCGCTAAAGGTCTAGCGGCGGCAACGCTTGTAAACGTTTCACCTTCACCCAGGGCGGCTTCCGCGAACGACAAAATCGTCGTCGGGGTGATCGGTACCGGGGGACGCGGCACGTTCTTGAGCAAGCGTTTCGCGATTCGAGACTCTGTCGACGTTAAATACCTCTGCGACGCCGATGGCCAGCGTGGCGCCGATCTCTTCGACCAGATCACGTCCGAACAGAAGAACCCCGTGCACAAGGTCTCCGACTTTCGGCGCGTCCTCGAAGATAAGGATGTCGACGCTGTTATTGTGGCCACGCCCGACCACTGGCATGGTCCGGGGACGGTCTACGCCTGCCAGGCGGAAAAGGACGTCTATGTCGAGAAACCCGCCTCGCACAATCTCTGGGAAGGCCGGAAAATGGTTGAGGCAGCTCGGAAGTACAAACGTGTCGTTCAGGTCGGGACCCAGACCCGGAGCGGCGAGTACTGCCGAAAGGCGATTGAGTACATCCAAAGCGGAAAACTCGGCACCATCCATCTCTGCAAAGTCTACAATCTGAAATCCGGTGCCGCCTACCACGATAAACCCGATGGCAAGAAGCCGGGGAACGTCGATTTCGACCGCTGGCTCGGCCCCGCGCCCCTGCGGCCATACAATCAAAACACCATGCGAAGCGGTTGGTACACCAAATGGGATTTCTGCGGCGGCGATTTTGGCAATGACGGCAGCCATCAGTTCGATCTCGCGCGATGGATCATCGGTAAGAGACTTCCCACCGAAGCCCACTGCACTGGCGGAAATTTCGCCTTTGACGACGACCGCGAGACACCCGACACCCAGGTCGCTTCCTTCAAGTTCGACGACCTGGTCATGACCTTCGATATGACCCAATACGCTCCTTACATGAGCAAGACTCCGCTGAGTTTTCGCGATACCGACGGTTTTCCGCACTGGCCGCAGAACGCGACCCGCGTCGAACTTTATGGCACCAAGGAACTGATGATCATTGGCCGTCACGGCGGCGGCTGGCAGACGTTCACGACGGGCGGGAAGGTCATTGCCGAACAGCCCGGACGGTTCCCCAACGAAGAGCATATTGACAACTTCCTGGACTGTATCCGAACGCGGAAGCGGCCCAACGCCGACATCGAGGAAGGCCACTTGAGCGCCTGCCTGATTCACCTCGGCAACATCTCGTACCGTGTGGGTGGCCGGAAACTCCAGTTCGATCCGAAGACGGAAACCATCGTCAACGACCCGGAGGCGAGCAAACTGCTCAAGCGGGTCTATCGCGAACCGTACGTGATCCCCGAAGACGTCTAGGCCGATACGACAACCCGCACGGAGAAGTGCTGTCGTGTACACGCCAGACCCGGTATACTCCGGCCATGCGAAAAGAATTCTTCTCGATCGTCTCGACCGCCGTTCTATTGAGTTTTTTGTGTCCAAACCTATCCGCGGGCGCACATCGTGGCGACTGGCCGACCTATCGCGGTGATGGCCATCGAACCGGTCGGAGTCCACTGCCCGCTCGTATTGTGAGCCCTGAGATCGCCTGGCGTTATGGGCTGCAAGAATGGGAGGCTCGGCTTCTCCTGACGCCGATCCACCGGGAGCGGTCCGGTGGTATTGCTATTGATCCCCACACCTCGGCCCCCGGGATCGAGGCAGGCGAATGGATCAACCTTGCGGGCGACGGCAACACGCAGCGCGTGCAGAGAACGAATAATACCGTTTATGCAAAACTGTTGCCGGATGTCCCCGGCTACCAGAAGTTCCATTTCCAAGACGGCATGGCCATGAAGACCCGGCCAGACGGTCCCAAACGTCCGGTTGCACACGGCACGCTCTACCGTTACGACCGTGGTCGTGAAGAGGTGGTTTGGACCACCGGCCCCGAAGAACAGTGCGAAATGCCGCTCTGTGCCGTCGCCGATATGAACTGCGATGGCCAACCCGAACTGGTCGTCTGCACCTGGTACCGGGTCATGGTTTTCGACGCGCGAACCGGCGAGAAGGTCGACGAATGCCGTTGGCACAAAGGCCGCAACTACGGCCATTTCGAGGTCCGCGACTTGAATGGTGACGGGTTTCCGGAATGTATCGTTCTGGCCGATTTCATGATTCACATGAACGTCTTGGAGAACCGGGAAGGGAAGCTCTCGTTGAAGTGGCGGAAGGAGGTCGAGTTCCAGCTCTTCGGCAAGCGGAAGGCGCTTCGGCCCGGCCCGACGCCGTTGGTGGATCTGGATGGTGACGGGCGGCTCGAACTTCTCGTGAACCTTTTCAACGACTCCGGCGACGAACGCTGGCATGTGACCGTCTACGATGCTTTCGACGGCACAATACAGACCGACATCCCGGATAAGTTCGCCTCCGGTATCGCGGACCTGAACGGTGACGATCTGCCTGAGGTCCTGCTGACCCCGGCGCGCGGCCTGGCCATTCAGAAGTATGGGGAGCTCTTTGTGGGCAACTGGACTTCCGGTTCGTGGCAGACATGGCCTTTGCCTGAGCAAGGGCGTTGGGCGATGCAAGACCGTGAGTTGACGCCGCTACAAGCCACATGCGCGGCTGAGGGGCGTCGGACGGCGCTCGTGACTTTGGGAGACAACGCCGACACCGTCGCCTGGATTGTGACCGCACCCGAGAGAGAGGCTGACGCACCCAGCGGCGAGGGAATTGTCGGCTTTCTGTGGAACGGACGGGACCGGTGGGAAGAGCGGGTCCGGTGCCAACTCCCAAAGGGGACGACGGTCGCTTTTTCAGGGACCGCAAGTACAGGCGATTCCACTCGTAATCCCACCCTGATCTTCCAGACATTTTTCGACAACCGGGACTTCAGCGCCGCCAAAGTGCGCGGTGCGATAGTCTCGCTCATGCAACCGACCCCAGTCTCTTATCAGCCGGATGTCCCGATTGTCATAGAAGACAAGGACTCCGGTGTGCCGCTTGTGGCTGTGGCCACCAGCCGAGGCACTGTCCACGCGATCGAACCGCGTCCTTCGAACCGGTCGCCGCAGCTGCGCTGGAAACGTCCCGGCCGCTCGCAAACAGCTGACATGGGCAGCTTCTTTGGGCTCGAAGCGGCTGACATCGACCGCGACGGTTTTCCTGAGATCTTCGCCGCGTGTCAGACAGCCGAAGGCCCGCCCGAGATCGTCGCTTACCGCACGGACGGCTCGGTTCTTTTCCGCCATCGCTTCGACCGATTTCCCGGCGGTCCGCCGCGATGGAACACGGGCGGCTTGCTGCGCTGGATGTCTGGCCGATTCTCCGCAACCGATACCAACGACCTCTTGGTCACGTTACGCCGCACGGTCATGCACACCGACGAGAGCGTTCTATTGACGGGGCCGGAGGCGCGGGAACTCTGGTGGTGCGACGATGTGATGAAACGCGGCTGCGGAGGCTCCTCAGGCGCTGTTGGTGACACAGATGCCGATGGACTGGACGAAATCGTGATGCAGTACCCCGACCTGCATTTCGTCTTGGACGGTGCGGCTGGAGACATTGAAAGCGCCACGTCTTGGCCTCACCACAAACTCGGTGGCTGGAGCGCTTACGCCAGCCCGGTGCTCTACGACGCTGACCGGAACGGCGCGCTCGAAACCTACAGCGGAAACTGCCGCTACACAGTCGCCCGGTGGTCCATGGATGGCCAACTCGGGTGGCACACGCCGTATCTCGATGGCTCCTCGGCCATGCCCGCCCTGGGCGATGCCGATGGGGATGGCCGTTTCGAACTGGTCATCCCCGCTTATACTGGTGGAATACGTTGCTACGCCCCCTTGGACGGAACGTTGCGGTGGACCTGGGACGAGGTCAAGAACGCAACCGACGTTTTGGCCGTCGATCTCGACGGCGATGGGACGGATGAATTCGTTTTTGGAGTGGGCAACGATCTGATCGCGCTCACCGAACAACAGGGCGCGCCGAGTCTGTTCTGGCGGCTTACGCTGGATGAACGGCCCTACGCGCCCATCGCGGCCGATACCGATGGCGATGGATTTGCCGAGATTCTGATGATGACCCACGGTGGCAGTCTGGTTTGCATCGACGGCGCAAAACAATGAGGTAGGCAATCATGCCCGATAAGAAGACGATCGACCGAAGAAGTTTCGTAACCGCTACGGCGCTCGCGGCGACCGGGATGGCGAGCGTGGCGAGCGCGCAGACTCCGGGGCGGCGTGTCGCACGAATCGCCGCGGCCCAACTGAGGCGCGACGGAACGGGGGACCGCACTCCGGTCGCGCTGGCCGAGTATCGCCGCCAGCGCATGGAGCCGATGATCGAAGAGGCCGCGCTGCAAGACGTCGATATTCTCTGCTTCTGCGAGGCGGAGATCACGCGTGGCTTGCAGGCCGATAGCACCGACCGCAGCGCCTACGAGAACGCGACTTCGGGGCTGACGGCGAAGTGGGCGATGCGTCTGGCCAAACGCTTCGATATCAACCTGGTCGTCCCCATTGAGGCCTTTCATCGTGGCCATCTGCGGAACACCGCTCTTGTGATTGGCCGTGACGGCCGCCTTGCGGGGGTTTATGAGAAGGTGCATCCGACCAACGGCGAAAAGAAGAAGGGAATTGTTCCCGGCGACTCGTTCCCGGTTTTCGATCTGCCTCTGAAGGGTGCGCAATCGGTCAAGATCGGGGTGATGATTTGCCACGATCTCAGTTACGTTGAATCCACCCGCTGCTTGGCGTTGGCGGGCGCGGAGATCGTATTCTGGCCTTCACTCTGGAGCGGCTGGGGCGACGAATTGAACTACATCCTGATCAAGAGCCGTGCCATCGACAACGCGATCTACCTCATGCACGTCAGCCTCGCGCCGCCCGAGGGCCGTGAATGGGTGCCCAACAGCCTTATGGCCCGCAGCGGCGTTTTCAATCCTTACGGAATGCGGCTCTGCAACGCGGGCTTTCAGCCGGGGCTGGCTGTATGCAACGCCGATTTGACCGCTCCTGTTCGTGTGGCTCCCTATTACACGAACGGCGAACACGACGACTATCGCGCCTGGATGCTGCACGAACGGCGGCCGGACGTCTATTCGAATTTGGCCGATGAATCTCTCGTGCGGCCGAAGCCGGCGGCGGACTGACGCTGATCTACCCGCGCGTTCGTGGTAGTCTTTTGGCTGAACGAGGTGATTTTCCATGAATTTCAGAACGAAGCATCGACGACTCGCGCTAATCGTGCCTGTGGTGGCCATCGTGGCTTGCGCCACAGTCCCCATGACCCAAAGAAAGCAGTTGATTCTGCTACCCGATTCCGAACTCCTGCGCCTCAGCGTCGACAACTACGGTCAAGTGCTGTCGGAATCGACGCTTTCCACCGATCCCAAACAGATCGAACCTGTCGTTCGCGTCGGTGAGAAACTCGCCGCGGCGACGGAGCGCTACCTACGGAGCCAAGGTTTGCCTGTCGACGGCTACAAGTGGGAGTTCAAGGTCATCAAAGATGACGAAACGGTCAACGCTTGGTGTATGCCCGGCGGCAAGATCGCCGTTTACACGGGCATCTTACCGCTGACTCAGAACGATGACGGGTTGGCGGTTGTGATGGCGCACGAGATCGCCCACGCTGTGGCCAAACACGGAAACGAGAGAATGAGTCAGGACCTGATGAAACAGTTCGGGAGCATTGCGCTTTCGACTGTCTTGCGCGAAAAGAGCCAACAGACTCAAGCGAGCTACATGAAAGCCTACGCCATTGGCAGTCAGTATGGCGTGTTGATGCCGTACGGCCGGATACAGGAATCCGAATCTGACCGCATCGGGCTGATACTCATGGCCATGGCCGGGTACAATCCCGACGAGGCCGTCCCGTTCTGGCAGCGCATGAGTGAAGGCCGCCAGAGTGTCCCGGAGTTTTTGTCCACTCATCCGGCCCCCGAGAGCCGGATCGCGAACATACAGACGTATCTCCCCGAGGCGCGCACCTACTACCGCCGGTAGCGCGTTGAGACATCCCGGCTGTTGGCTCGGAGCATCCTCCAGAAAGAGAAACACTCTACGTTCCGTGTCCCCGAGTGCCTGGAGTGCCCGAGTGCCTGGAGCGGTAGCGACAGGTGTATCGAGGGGCACGGATATCCTGCCACTCCTAACGTCCTCCCGATCCTCAGTACTTACGCCACTGCGGGACTCCCGACGTGGAATCCGAATCGGGGTCGAATCCATAAAAACCCGTTGACGTGCAGACAACCAACTCGTCCCAATACAGCGCGTAGATGATCTCACCGGGCAGGCCGGGCAGATAGAGCGACCAGGTCGATGTCGCTACGTCGAACAGATGGACATCCTGTTCCACCGCCACATAGACTTCCGTCCCCAGGTCGTTCGTTTCGAGGGCCGTGAAACGGCCCATTGTGGGACCGCCGTATGTCGCCGAAATATCTGTATTCGACAGGAGAACAATACCGGAGGCGTCGTACTCCAGGCGCATCACTGCACCCCCGCCCCCACCCGGCCCCGTGCCGTAGTTCATTGCCGCGTATTGAACGGCCGGGTTCACCGGATCCTGCGCCAGTTCGGTCACGATGCCCGGAATGGGACCGGTCGTCGTTCCGATACGGTTCCAAGTCGCTCCGCTGTCGTTCGATGCGTAAATCCCCTCGTTGACCGCGGAGGGGCTGGTCAGCTCGTGTCCGACACCCGTATAGATCAAAGTCGTGCCGACGATTTCGAGTGTGTTCGGGTGCACGCCGGTCAGCGTCGTCTCGGTCCAGGTCTGTCCACGGTCGCCGCTTCGCACGATGCGGCCTTCGTTGCCAAACTCCCAAAACCCAATCGCTGCGTAGAGCACATCGCTTCCGGGCGCGCTATCGATGTCGTTCGCCGACGAGCGGCTGAGGATCGGCGCTAACAGAAACGTGTACGTATCGGTCCAGGTCACTCCGGCGTCTTGCGACAGGTAGAGCGTTCCACCCGAATCGCCGATGACGAATTCATTTAGGCTTCCGTGTACGATTGCGGCCGCGGTGAGGGGTGCGCCTCCCGTCCCCTGCGGGAAGACCGGGAACGACCAATCGGCCGGCGGCGTATGGCCGATGAAGCCGTTGGTGATCGCTACGCCGCTCTTGCTGGCCACCAGGGCGACGTTCTTGCCCACGACGTTCACATCCACATCGAAAACCGTCAGCCCTTCCAGACCGTCGTTCCGTTCTTCGAAGGTCACGCCGCCGTCCTCCGAAACCGCGATGCCGATATCGCTCGCCGAGAAAACCACAAGAGGATCGTCGGGATCGAAAGCGAGGGCTCCGTCGTTGATATGGCTGCCGACGGTTGTGAGCGGTGAGGGTGCCCAGGTGCCTGTTGCCACGTCGTAGGTCTGCGCCATGGTCCATGTGAGGCCGGAGTGAAACTCGATCTGCTGCGGGTAGCCGCTCTGGAACGACGTCGGAGTGATGTCGATCCATGCGGTGGGGTCCACGAACAGACGGTTCAGGTAGATCGTTGCCCACGCCGAGTCGCCCGCGAGGTAGACGTCGTCGGGATTGAGGGGGTCGATTCCCACGACCTCGATGGCTCGCGTAATTGTGGCGGGCAGGACGACCGGCGTCCACGTGACGCCACCGTCGGTCGAAAGATGCAGTTCGTTCGACGCGGCCATGGCGTGATCCATGGCGTTGATGACCGCCAATAGCGTGTTGGGATCGCTGGGACGCGAGGTGATGCACGTCACCGAGTTGCCTGCGGGAGTTGTCGGATTGATCGATATCCGCGACCAACCGGTCGGGCTGCCCGTCGCGTTGAAGTAGGCGATACCGTCTGTGCAGCCCACCATGAGTCGTGTGCCATCGTACTGGATCGACGAAAAACCTTCGCCGGTGTAGACAGCCGTTGTGGGTGTGAGAATCGGAGCCCACGTCAGCCCGTCGCTCCCCACCGAACGCCATATCTCGTTGTGGACGTTGGCGTAGATGTAGGTCGAGTCGGTCGCGATGCCGTAAAGGTCCTCCCCGCTGATCGCCGGGGTCCAGGTCACACCCCGGTCTTCGGTGTAATAAAGCGTATTCGTGCCTAGTAAATCCGCGTATACGCGGTTGATTGGGCCGGGGAGATCGAATGTCGCTAGCCCCTCGCACCAGGCGCCGTACAGACCCAAGTTGAGTTTTCCGACCAATGCCGCCGACGACGGCGAGGCTAGCATGATTGAAACAACGAAGAATACGCACGTTCTCATGATCCGAATCTCCTATGAACTCCTTTGAACTTATGGCTCATGATACGCGTTATCGATTTTGATGTCAACCGAGAGTCAATCCCATTTCTAGTTGATTTTAGGCGGCTCCTTCTGTCTTCATTTC
>CAYTDF010000022.1:0-2031 GCA_964436365.1 uncultured bacterium
ATGTATCCGGAATGACACGCACCTGGGTGGTGAGTTTCAGTGGCGCGGGACCTTTCCGCTTATACGTCAATTCCACAACAAACGCGGTCCAACCTTTCGCAGGCTTGTCGACCTTGCCGATATAGACGCCCTTTTCGCTTTCCGAGAGTGTTGTCTCCGTCCACGCTTTCCCAATCGTTTCCAATCGAAAATCCCGTGCGTCCGGGTTGGTCGCCTGCCACAGTTTCACTTCGGCGGGCGCGTCTTTGGCCTGGACACGGATCGCGCCGTCCGGCAGTAGCCGCCACGTGAACTCAGGGATCGGCTCGCCATAAAGTATCCCGTAATGAAATGCTGCGAGAGTCTCGATAGCGTCCGTTCCATCCATTCCGTGGTCTCCGTTGGGCACGTAACGATTGTATTTGGGACCGGGGAGATCGTCGAAATAGAACTGCGACGAGTCTGGAAGGAAGAACTGATCGCCGCAGGCATTGAGCATCAGTTTCGGCATGGTGAAACGCGCACGGTATTCATACGGATCAACGAGTTTCATCAGGCTCGCGAACCGGGGATCGCCGATATAGTCCATGATCTTCAGCGCCACATAGTCTCCAACCGCCGGGGCCCAAAATCCATAAGCGGCCCAGTGATGGTTGAAAGAGACCTCCACGTTCAGGAGGTCGATCACGATGGGCACCATCGCGATGACGCGCGCGTCGACCGCAGCCGTCATCCAGGTGGTCCAGCCACGTTTCGAACCACCGGCCACGACAAACGTATCTACGGTAGTCTTTCCGCCCTCTTCGCTGCCGCAGAAAAGTGTGACCGCGTCCATCGCGCGCACGGTGGCCTTGACCATCGGCAACCTGGTCGCCCAGAGTTCGTCGCCAGTCTTCAGGTACTTGTCCCAGCAATAGGCGATCATCTCATCTTCGGATCGGCCCTTCTTCTTATACTCTTCGACATGCTCGTCCGGAAAATAGAGCGGCTGGTTAGGAATCATGCTTAGGGAGGTGACAACCGACTTCGTGCCCTTCGCTATCTTGACCGTCATTCCGCTGGCCTTAGTTGGCGGATTGCCGCCGTTCCGGCCACCGCCGATAACCAGGAGACCTGTCGTCGATTCGATCTCGTCCGGTTTCACGATCGTTACCCAGTGTTTCCAGAGTGGCCGATCGACTTGATCCGGGCGAAGCCAAGCTTGTGAGGTCATATCCAGAACGTATGCGGTATACCCTTCCCCATCGATCGTGTCGACCAACTTGTAGCTGAAGTTTGGGTCCGGCGTGGCCACATAACGATCCAAAGCCGTACGCTCCATTCCCGGCACAACGGTGCTACCGGGAGATGCACACCATGACCGGCCCGTCGTTACGCAGACGACAGTGGTCACAACGAGAAAACTCATTGCAAAAACCTTTCACATTGCACGCATTCTGAGATTCATATAACGAGGCCTCCAAGGATTCCAAGAGCGGGATGCTGTTGAACTGAGTTCTCACAGGGTATACCACCCGGGGCGATTTTGGAACCTGGTTGGCGGGAGTCGGAGAGAGGCGTTCCCCGCAGCTAGGATCGATACGGCTTTTGCCTTAGAATGCTTGCGGTATGCAACATAGAAGAGAGAGGCTTCCACGATGAGCGAGACAGACAACACACGCCGAGACCTGTTGAAAGCCATGGGGCTGGGAGCGGTCTCCCTGGCGAACGGGGGCATGGTTTTCGCGGAGGAGCCCGCCCGGAAGCGGCCCCACGTTCTCGTAATTCATGTCGATCAACATCGCTTGGAGTGCCTCGGCGCGTACGGGAATCGCGAAATCAAGACCCCCAACATTGACAGCCTCGCCGCCGGAGGCGTGCGCTACGAGAACAGCTTCTGCCCGTACCCGGTCTGTACGCCGTCCCGGTATTCGCTTCTCTCCGGTCTCCCCGTTCACGAGCACCGCGGTTCGACCAACTACTGCACCCTCCATCCCGATATCGCGACCTTCCCCCGCCTACTTCGCGCGAACGGGTACAAGACCAAAGCCGTCGGCAAGATGCACTTCACGC
>CAYTDF010000022.1:2041-10939 GCA_964436365.1 uncultured bacterium
CGACGATTTGGAACTCAGCGAGCAGGACGGCCCGGGACGTTGGGACGACGACTACCACCGCTATCTGATGCAACACGGGCTCGTGGACTTGAACGATATCGAGGACCAACGCCGCGAATACCGCGAGAAGGCGCGGGCGGAGTATCGACCGAGTTTCGGCGCACTCGTCTCCAACCTTCCGGACGAACATCATTCCACCACCTGGATCGGCAACCGGGCGGTCGAAACACTCGAAACATGGGACGAGACCAAACCGCAGTTGCTCATGGCCGGGTTCATCAAACCGCACCACCCGTTCGATCCACCCGCACCGTGGCACGAGATGTACAGACCCGAGGAGCTGAGCCTTTTCCCGGGCTGGACCGACGAATGCTTGCCACGCGATTATACGTACTCCAAGGGGTACTTTGACAGCGCGACACTGACCGAGTCGGCGTTGCGCCGAGTCACGGCCTACTATTACGCCACAATCTCGCAGATCGATCACCACGTGGGGCGGATGATCGACACACTCAAGAAGAAGAATCTCTACGAGAACACTATGATCGTCTTCACCAGCGACCACGGCGAGTATCTGGGCTTCCACCATCTGCTGCTGAAGGGGAATTACATGTACGACCCGGTGACGAAAGTCCCGCTGATCGTCAAGTACCCCGGCGGCGGCGGTGCGGGTGCGGTCTCCCAAGCGCTGGTCAACAACATCGATCTCGCCCCCACGATTCTAAACGTCGTGGGAGTCGAACCGGCCGCCGGAATGAACGGCTTAGATCTACGCAGGCGGACCGGCGGCCACGAAATCGTCTTCTGCGGACAGAGAGAAGTGATGGCGCGCAGCCAGACACGGAAACTGATCCTCACCCAGCGCGAGCGGGGAGAAAACCTCTTCTTCGACCTCACCGAAGATCCTCTGGAGATGAAGAATCTGTACACCGACCCGCGTTATCGGCAAGAGATCGAGGAGTTCACCGACGCGGTGCAACAATGGATGCCGGACTCCGCTCGGAACGCCGAACGGTACCTGGACGAGGGCGCTCCGCAGATCGACCGGCCGAACGTTCCCTCACGAGACGGCAGCCATCGCGACGCGATCATAAAGTACTATCACGACAAGATTCTCGGCTGAACGTAGCGCAGTCGGCTCAATCCGCGAGAAGCGCTTTCGTGAGGTCCGCAATCGCCGCGCGGTGCTCCCGGTAAACTCGAACATCGGTCGCGGTGTGCCACACCTGCCGATCGCCCATACGCAAGTAATCCTTGCTCTCCATGAAGGTCTCGTCGGAGAGCTCCAGGATATCGATCTGCGCCATACGCAGCCGTCTCTTGGCCCTGTCCACCAGTTTGCGTTCTGTCCCGGCCCGCTCGTGACGTTCGATCTGTTCTTCCAGCAGGGCGATCGCCGCGACATCTTCCAGACCGTCCCGCACCGCCTCCCAGCGCATGCTTGGGACCGGTAGGGCACCCGGATAGACCAAGGTGAACTCGTCGTTGTAGGTCTTCCCTCGCGTCCAAGGATCCAGTTTCGTTGTACAGAACGTCCAATGGCCGATCCCATCAAGTCCGAAGTATTTCGCACGCCACGCGTTGGCGCGGTTGTAGCGTAGAGGGGAAAGCGACCGCACCATGGCTATACATTCGTACGACCAGACGGTCTTCCCGGCGCGCATGATGCGATCGATCCGGGGATCGTTGGAAAGCAATCCCGAGACGAGACGCATGTTCGGGCACCAGACATCGATCAACGGCTCAATCCGCTCGAAGTCCTTCCACGATAGACCCGGTACGGGATCCGTGTAGATACGGAACTTCGGATCCGCCTCGCGGAACAGCTCGCCGGCCTCGATCAGATGAGGCACGTTTTTGCCGTGGTGAAGCCCGGGTTCGTCGAGGGGGTAGAACGCGTAATCCTCGTAACCCCAGCCGAGCTCCTTCAGGTGGTCGCGCCACGCTCGGAGATGGGTAATCTCCCACTTCCGCTTCTCCTGCGCGGTGGGCTCTTCGGCAAACTCGATGGAAGGATGCGACGCTTGGAAGAGGATCGTGCCCCGCCCCTTGAATCGCTTGAGCCCGGCATCGAGTTTCGTCCAATCCATGGTAAACCGGCCTTGGGCGTCGACTTTCCCCCGAGGGTTGAAACTCGAACGCGGGAAGATGCTCACGCCGTGATCGTTCATGTCGTCGAGCACGCGATCAACATCGGTCGAGAACCAGTTGTTGGGCACGTAATCCCAAACGCAGAACGTGAGCGGCAACGGGTCCGGCAGTTGGAGTTCCAGCGTCTCCACTTCGAGCGTCAGTTCGATCGGCTCGATCGGACCCCGGAACGGCTGTACGGTCAGCTTCCCGCGATACAGCCCCGGCTCCGCGCCTCGGCTGTCGACACTCACCCAGATTTTGACCGCCCGCTTGGCGGGAATGGTAATCACCCCACCGTCCTGGAGTTTCGGTAGTGCGTCGTAGGCAGTCTCACCGTTGACCGTCGGGACACCGAGCACCTGCCGAAGGACGATCCCGCCGCCGAAGGCAGCCTCGTCCTCACCCACGGGCCGCTCTAAAACGATACGGGCGTACATCGGCTCATCCAGATTGGAGGCAATCGCGAACGCCCCTTGCCCGATCTCTCCCCGATACAAATTCGGCACGGAGACCCGGCGCTCGTCGCTGGAAGAGGAGCCACTCGCGGGAGGGTTGAGTCTCTCCGCATCAAACGTGGAATACGCGGGCACCGCCCAGACCGCCAGCGGTACGCTCGGCTCCCGTGCACCTTGCATAGGAAGAACCACTCTCCACGTATCCTCCGTCAGAACACCCCGGTTCTCGTCGCGGATCACGGCATGGGCCGTGTATGTCCCCGGCGTATCGGTCGCAGGAATCGGCATTTCGAACTCGGAGCGGGTCGTCTGATAGCCGGTGACACGTTTCCACCCGTTCGCATCTGTAATCGATACGTTTGTCGTGATGAGCGCACCGTAGGGATTTCGGATGAAAATGGCCGTCTCCTCCTGGGTCGCATCCGATTGTGTATACCGAAGGGTGACGTGCTCCGGCTTGCCTGTCTCGCCGTAGGGCGACCGCGCTTTCCCGCCGCGCACTCGATATGCGAGCAGGGACGCCGTGCTGGCCACAACATCGGTCCGCCCCGTACTCGAATCCAGCAGAGCGACGGGAGACGAGTTGACGACACCGTTCAGGCGAGCCTCGTCCACGAGGTTGCCCTGACCATCAAACTGATAGATATGTTGATTGTATGTGGTCACCACCACGTCTTCCGCGCCGTCGCCGTCCACATCCGCGATCAGCGGCATCCCCCGGCCTTTGGCGCGGTAGAGATTCGTCCAGACATGACGGCCGTTTGCATCCAACGCGTGCAGATTCCCCCACAACCCCGTGCAAAGAATCAACGGATCGCCATCCGGGCGAGGCAGAAACACGATGGATGTATCGATCTCGTCGCCGAGAGCCGTCTCCCAGAGAATCCGCCCCTCCAGACTCACGCCGAACAGCGATCCCGAACCCGCTCCGCAGACGATGAATCGGAAGCCGGAGCCTGCGTACACCTCGGGTCGGCTTAGAATCCGACCGCCGAGGTCCCTGCTCCAGAGCGTTTGCCCCGCGCGATCTAGGCAATGCAGGAGAGAGCCGATGGGAACCAGGAGCGCCGCATCATCTCCGTCGAGTTGGATCGTCTTCAGAGGCGCGTTGCAGGAATCGCCGCCCGGTTTAACGTTCCATACAACGGTTCCAGCGTAGTTCAGGCCGGTCACGGATCCGGTCCGGTCGCCATAGACATAGATCGAATCTGTGGGCGTTTCGACTTTGGCGGGAATGGCTCTTCCCCACATCGTCTCGGCGGGAAGTTGGTATTGCCACAGTGTTTCGAAACGGGAGTCTAAGCAGACCACGAGACCCTCGACACTGCACACAAGAATCTTTACGTCGCCGGTCGACCGCTCGGATACGGGGGGCGTCGTCCAACGCCCCTTTGGCAGCGTCGCGACGGTCCCGTCTTGTCCCGAACCGATCGGCGAACCGTCCGCGGCCCACAGCATCAGCTGCCCGCCCCGGTTCACCGAAAGGATATCCATCCGCCCGTCGCCGGTCAGGTCCTCCACCAGGGGCCCCGTCTCCGCCGGGTACTGTCCGGTCATACGTGTCCACTCGAGTTCCATTGCGCCAACCGCCGTCGCCATTGCGAACGTTGCCAGCCACGCGGTTATTCTTAGAACGTGCAGTTCCTGTCGAGTTCTTTTCATGATCTTTCTCCCGTCATACGACGAGGATTCCAGCCGAAGCGCCGGGTGTCCAGCCCGGGGGCCAATCGGGACGCTCGTCCACTCAAGCCGGTGAAAGGACTTGCGCTTCCGAAGATCAAGCCTGAAGATCTGAGCGAATGAACTGAACCGCCGTGGAGCAGCGTGGAAGGAGCGACGGCTGTGGACTCCGAACTCGACCGGTTGCGAACGCCCTGTTACGTGTTGGACAAGTCTCTCTTTCGCAGGAATTTGGAGATTCTGTCGAACGTTCAAGCCCGGTCCGGCTGCAGGATTCTCCTCGCTCTGAAGGGTTTCGCACTGTGGCGGAGTTTCGAACTCGCGCGAGACTATCTCACCGGAACCGCCGCCAGTTCACTCCACGAGGCGCGGCTGGGCCGTGAGACGTTCGACAAGGAGGTGCACATCTACGCACCCGCCTACCGGGACGACGAGTTCGACGACATCTTGGCCTACGCCGATCACATCATCTTCAATTCAACATCCCAATGGAAACGTTACCGCGAGCGCGTTCGGCGTCACGACTCGCAAATCCACATGGGTTTACGTATCAATCCCGGGCATTCCGAAATCACCACGCCGCTCTGCGATCCATGCGCGCCTGGCTCACGTTTGGGTACATCTCTGAGCGAGATCGATGCGGATGCGCTCGCAGGTCTATCCGGGCTCCATTTTCATAATCTATGCGAATCCAATTCGGACGCGTTGGAACGAACGCTCCACGCGTTGGAATCGAAAGCCTCGGCTCTCTTCCACAACTTCGAATGGGTCAACTTCGGCGGAGGGCACCATATCACCCGCGCCGACTACGATATCGACCGGCTCTGCAGACTCGTCGCCGAGTTTGGAGAACGATACGGCGTAACCGTCTATCTCGAGCCCGGCGAGGCGGTGGCCCTGAACAGCGGGGTCTTCATCGCCTCCGTGCTCGACATCGTTCATCACGGGCTCGATATCGCAATCCTGGATACATCCGCGGCGGCTCACATGCCCGATGTGCTCGAAATGCCCTACCGCCCGAACATCGAGGGCGCGGGCGACCCCGGTCAGTTCCCACACACCTACCGGCTCGGCGGCGTCACCTGCCTCGCGGGCGACATCATCGGCGAATACTCGTTCAAGGAACCGCTGCACATCGGCAGCAAATTGGTTTTCCACGACATGGCGCACTACACCATGGTCAAGAACAACACGTTCAACGGTATCCGCCTACCGAACATCGCGATCCACGATCCCGAATACGGGACCGTGGAGGTTGTCCGCGAGTTCGCCTACGACGACTACAAGAACCGCCTCTCCTAACCCGGGAGACGGCAAACAAAGCACCGTTACATATTGAGCGTGCTCGCTAGTTCCCCGTAATCCTGACCAGCGGTTGGCTCAGAACGGTATCCAGACGCTCCACAGCCTCGTATCCGTCACCCGTCTCAAAGCGGAACGGCAGAAACGCCCCGCGCTCGTAATAGACCGCGCCGGGCTCGATCACGATATTCGGCCGCCGCCCTTTATAGGCGAACGGGTAGACCCACGCGCGCGTGAAATACGTGAGCGGCGTTCCCCAGGTGTGGTGGTTGTAGAAGAAATATCCCGGCCGATGGACGGGCCGCGTTCCTTTTTCTCGATGGTAGGCGTCGACCTTGCTCCAAACTGCGGCCATGCCGTAATTGTCGAGCTCGTTGGTGACCGCGATCCAAGGAATATCGGCCTCGGCCATAATCGCCTTTTCGTCAAAGACACCGGCTTCGATCAGGGTCGGAATGCGGTTGATCTGTCCCGCCTTGTCTTTCCAAACGAAATGCGTCACCAGATGCGAATCGACGACGATCTCCCCGTTACGCAAAGCGGACGCGTTATACCGGTCGCGCACTTCCATCACCGTCGTCACCCCGATATAGGGCGTTTCGGCGTAGAAACTGTACGAAACCGAGGCGTGGACTTCTGGAGTTTCGTCGGGCATACGCCCGCTGTTGGTGATCCGGCACAGCATCGGCCCGTCTGCGGCGACGATCGTTTTGTCAGGCGGGTCCCAGGCGAAGGTATGACCCCATTTTCCGTTATCCCCGTACGAATCCGGGTTCCAGTGCATGGCCCGGGTCAGGTTGTTCGTAAAGGTGGGGACGTTTTCGTTACCCGTGCCGTTCATCTTCAGACTGACCAACTGGCCCGATTTCGGGTCCAGGGTGCAGGTATAGAACGCATTGGAGACCGTCAACCCCGGCGCTTGGCCTTGGACCGTTAGTTTGGTCTTCGGCGACGGTTGCGGCAGCGGTTCTGCATTCCCATAGGTCACGATGTAGGGAACGGACGTGTTCGCCGGAACGTCGGCGAAGAAGAAGAACCGGACCGTCCTCGACTGCGAATAGAGATACCGGTTCCCTCCGGCCGCCTTGTGGGCGACCCCCGGGACACCGCCTCGATCGAAGATCTGGATCGGCACCGGCTCGGGCTTGCCGTTTGGCGCAATTCGGAACAGACGGAGTTCGCTGGCCAATCCGCCCTCATCCTCCGGTGTGACAACTTCGTCCGGATAAACGCTCACCGAGATTTCAACCGGTTCGCGCACGCGGCCCTGCCCGGCCTTTTCCGCCAAAGCAAAGGACTCGTAGGAGACCGTGCCTTTGGTCATCCCACCCTTCGCGGGCGCTTTTCCGACAACGGTTCGGGTCTCGCCGTTCTCGACATGCTCGATCTTGACTTGCGCCTCGATACGTTCGCCGTTGTGCCAAAGCGCCCTGACCACAACCACCACGTTCGGAGCTTCGTCGCCACCGTGGGTGAGCCCAGGCGCGGAGGTTTGCGGATACGCCAAACCGTCGGTATAGACGCAATAGGCGGGACAGGCCACGCCATTGATTCTGACTTCGCTGACCGTCGCGCCCGAACCGCCCTTCCAGTCACCGAACGGAATCGCGATCTCCTACAGCGGCCGTTCGCCGGTCGGGCCAGAGCAGGCCAACGCCTTCAGGTTCTTGGTGTCAAAGGGAGTCGTATCCGGCAAGAAGACGGTGCCCACCGCCACACCTTCCGGCGTGCGATCAACAACGGTTCCGGCCAAAACCGGCGAGAGCCCGATCCAAAGGGAGAGGGCTACGAACAGGAGAATACGATTTCGATTTTTCATTTTTCGGGCACCTCTTTGGCGCTCTGCGCCCCGTCGACACCTTCGTCAAACGGCATGGTGAGTAACGGCATGATCCAGCTGGTCGGGGTTGTGGGGTCTTGAATCATATGCTCGCTGACCTTCAGCGGGTTTGTCAGCGTCTTGTGGTACCGCTCGACATCGACGAATGGGTTGGAACCCTTGGCATAGCGGAACGGCATGTACGCGTTGGTTTCGGCATACACACTCCCTTTTCGCGCAGGCATCATCCGCGTGAAGTCGGCGCCGCCAAACGGATAGACCAGCCCCCGCGACCAGTAGATCCAGGGGCCGATCTGAACGTAGATATAAGGTTGCGCCTCGGAGTTCAGATGGCCGTAGAGGTTCATGTTGTGATAGTCGATGGCGATGCTCGCGAAGCCGACGCCCTGCTCTCGGTTGACGAAGGCCATCCAAGGTGTGTCGGCGGGAATCTCCAGCGCATGAATGGGATGTTTGAGTGTCTTGGTCAGGTCCAAGTGTTGGGTCTTACCCATTTCGTCTTTCCAGACGAACTCATTGAGCACGGCGTGGTTAAAGACAATCTCGCCGTTACGGAGCGCCTGCACAAAGACGTCTTCCTTAACCTCCATCACCGACTCACTGATCACGTAAGGCTGTCCGGCAAAGAACTCGTACGTGACGTGCGCGGCCGTGGTGTCGATGAACGGCAGATTGGCGTAGCGGCGGATACGGTGCGTGAGGGGACCGGTGAGAATCGAGCACTCAGGATCTTCCCAGTCGCTGGCGTGCACCCAAGGATCCGGCGGTGTATAGATACCGGGATTCCAATGAACCGCGCCGTTGGTTTCGATCTTGTGTTCGAGCGTAACCTCCGGATCGCCGGGTAAACGCACCGTCTCGATCACGGCGCTGTTGGCGGCCAAACCGATGCTGTAGTGTTCCGTCGATACGGTCTGCGCGATCCCTTCGCTCCCCTGTTCGACATTGAGGTCCGTCTCGTACACCGGCGCTTGCGCGTCGGGGTTCCCGTAGCAGACCAGGAAGACGCGCTGCCCATACGCGGGAACGTCGGCAAAGAAGACCAACTGCACGGTGGTGGTCGCCATGTAGCGCCGAATCGGTTCGCCGCTTTCGGCATCTTTCTCACCGCCGTCGATCAGAGAGCGATCGTTCCATTCCGCAACGTCTAAGATCTGGCAGGGAAATTCGACGTATCCCGCACCGTCGGCGTCAGGATGTTCGGGAATGCGGGCGACGACGCGAATCTCGCGCTTGGGGTCGGTCACGCGGCTATGCAACAGACCGAGCGTAACCTCCACCGGCTCGCCCTGACGCGCAACGCCGACAGTTTCATGAAGCACAAGGCTCGCCGCATGAGACCAACCTTCACGCCCTTCACTAGTCCACGACGCTTTGGCCGACGCTTCCAGTTCTTGCTTTTCGCCACCGGCGGTCTTGCCGCTCACGACAACTTTCAGTTCCTCGTCCGATTTCCAGGTGCGGGGAATTTCAATCGTGAAACCGTCA
>CAYTDF010000022.1:10949-19672 GCA_964436365.1 uncultured bacterium
AACGCTGGAAATGGCCCCATCGTTGACCGCTCGGGCGCGGATTTGCTCGGGTTTGCTTCCCCCTCCACGACCCTGCAAGACACGATAGTTGAGCGCGCTCTCGCCGTTCACGGTGACGGATTCAATCGTGAACGGCGTATAACTCCTCGCGAGGAACGTGCTCGTCACGTGGAAATAGGGAAACGAAACGGCTGGATGCTGGAATGCGAGGGAGTTCGCCGCTCGCTTCTCCGGGGCGGTTCCCGCGACGGCGAGTTGCACCGCGCCTCCCGCAGGAGTTGCACCGCGAACCTCGACCTTCACTTCTTTCCCGGTTTCCCAATTCGAAACGAAGCGCACCCTCAGGTCCTGAACTCCGTTTGCACGGCACAGGAAGCTGTTGATGGAACGATTGTAGACCTGAAACGCGTCGACTTTCCGACCGTCGACCACGACCGACTGCACTTCGAACGGGGTCACGTCGTCGGCACCGAAATTCGCCGTGGTGTCGTAGGGGAAATTCTGGTCGTATCCGTAAGATGTGAACTTAAGGTTCGTATCCCCGGAACTCCGTTCGTGAGGAAAATCGAGCGGCTGCGGGTGGCGAAGATCAAACGTGCTCGTCTCCTGACAGGCGGCTAGACACAGGGAGATACAGAGCAAAGCCAAAACCGGCCTCACTGGCTTGGTAATACGAATCGCTGGTTTCATCATTCAACTCCGTTCTTTCGCGCGGTCCTCTGCAATGGGATCGAGACTGGAGCCAACAATCGGCGCACACCGAAAGTCGGCGCTCGTTCCACGAGTACAACAGGATGTCAGTAGTTTATGACGTTAGGGGGCGCGAGGTCAACACGCTTGCCGTTCCCCATCAAGGAGAAGACGGCCACTGCGCTGGGGGCATGGGGAGAAGCCCCAGAGAATTGCCACAACGCCGGTCGAACCCGGCCGGGATGCGCGACAAGGAGCCCTATCCGGAGGGCCGCGCCGGATCAGGCGCAGGCGGCGGCGATATAACCATCGACGAGCCCCTTGGCTTCCGCGATGTACCTTTCGACGTTCTCGTAGTCCTTGACTTCCAGTTCCAGAGAGACGTAGCCGTCGAACCCGGATTGATTCAGTTTCTTGAGGAAGCCTCGGTTATCCGTCTCCCCATGCCCGATAGCAACCGACTGGGTGCCGATGTGGTCTTTCAGATGGACGTGGCGGATCCGTTCGCCGAATCGATCGACCAACTTCAGAAGATCGACCTGCGAGGAGGTGAAATGGCCTGTATCCACGGTCATCGCCACATTGGGGGAGGCGATCGTCTCGAACAGGCGCTCGTAATTCTCGGGAAACTCGAACTGATTCCGGTAGTGGTTTTCGAGGCAGAGCGTGACTCCCGCGTCTTCGAGCGCGGGCACGAGCGAACTCAGCGCTTCGATGGCGGCCTCCAGGCGGCTCTCCTTGCCTTCTTCGCGGTCGGCTCCGGTGAAGACGAGTCGTTCGACACCCAACGTTTTGGCCACACCGATTGTCTTGCGGATATAAGCCAAGCACTTTTCGATCGTCGCATCGGAGGCCGTATCCACACCACCCGGATAGAGCCCGACCAGTTCCATGCCATGCGCTTCGACTTTCGCCTTCAGTTCATTGGGTTGCGTATGACGCAAATCGACATGAATCCAATCGGGAATGGCAATCAGTTCGAGCGCGCGATAGCCGTTTCCCGAGGCCAAGGTCATCATCTCTTCAAAAGAATGGTTCTCCAAACAGACCGAACAGAATGCAAGTTTCATCATTCACTCTCCCTCGAGTTCCAGCACACGCTTCTCGTCACGTTCCAGCCAGTCGACGATCCGCATCACGGCGACACCGTCATCGATATTGGGCGACGTGGATCGCCCGGCGAGGACAGCCTCGGCGAAGTCGATCGCTTCCCCCGCGTAGCCCTGGAACCAAAGACTGTTCTGGTCCCAGCAGGGTATCGAAAAATCGGGCCGGTAGACCTGCATATCTTCCAGATCGAATCCCGGTTGGATCCCGTCCCGTGCCGAGCGTTGGACTTCGATGTTCACGAGATTGTCGACAACGATCAGCGCGCCTTCGCCGCTGATCTCCACCCGCTCTTGTACACGAGGTTGCTGCGTTGAGGAAATGATGCTCCCCACCGCGCCCGAAACAAACCGGACCGAGATCGAGAAACTGGGATTTCCGTCGAGTTCGTTCTTCTCGACCGTGAGCCGTGCGTAGTCGCCCATAAAGAACCGCACCAGATCGAACAGATGCACGGTCATATAGATCAAGTGGTCGCGGAGTGTGCTCTGCGGCCAATGTGCGTAGCGAGCCATGATCTGGCTTGGACGGCCAAAGAAATCTTCGCCCATCAGCTCCTTGGCCTTGCGATAAGTCGTGGCGAAACGTTTCATGAATCCGATGCCGCAGTGCATTCCGGTTTCACGGGCGACACGCTGCATCTCCAACGCGGCCTCCAGCGTCTCTCCGGGAGGCTTTTCGGCAAGGACGTGCTTCCCCGCGCGCATGGCCTGAATCGCAACTTCGGTGTGCAATCGCGGAGGTCCCACGATGACCACCGCATCGATATCTTGACGGGCGATCAGTTTTTCGGCGGAGGGTTCGATCGCCTGGGCTCCAAAAACCCTGGCGGCGTACTCGGCCCGTTCGGAATCCAGATCGCAGACCGCAATCAGGTCGATGGGAGCGAACCGCAGACTCGGGATTATGCTCATCGTGGCGTGATTACCGCACCCGACACATCCAACTCGGAGTAACTTCGTCATCACTTCACCTCACTCCTCGGTATAGAGAACGTTATTGTCGGTGTTTTTTCGCAACATCACTAGAGGGAATGCGACCCTCAGCGTGTCATTTCTTGAGTTCCTGAGTGAGCGGCAAGCGTACAACGCCGTAGGGCTCGACGGTCTCGTCGAAGAATCCTCGCAGCCGCACCTTCGCCGGTTCCTTGCTGAAGTTGATGGTGAGCAGGTGCCCGTCCTTTTGGATGCTGAAATAGACGCGCGGCGGATGCTCGACGCGCAAAGCCTGCTGCGTCAACGAGTCTAGGTTCGTCATCTCCAGCAGGCAGTCGCGTACGTACTCGCCGTAGTCCGCGGGCGGTTCCATATCGCCTGGGAAACGAAGGAAAGCGCCCTTTCCACAGTCGCCTCGCACCCATTGCGGGAAGTGATTCGCCCCCTCTCCGATGATCGACTGCTTCCCCCGTGGAAAACTCGGATAGATCACCGTGCCGCCCTTGCGCAGCCAGGCGTCGATCGTCGCCTGGACATCGGCATCGATCAGGTTCCCCCATGCGAAGACCAGCACTTTGTACTTGTCCAGGAAACCGTCACGGATCAGTGTCTCGTCCAGATAATCGACCTCAACATGCTCGCGGACTTCACGGGCGCGTGGGTTGAACCCCCACGCATACAGATGGCGAAACGCGCCGGGGTCGATTTTATTCATCGTCTCCGGGTAGTAGATAGCGACATCGACGACCGGTTCTTGCCGGGTATCGAAGATGTTGACGTTGGTCAGCCAGCGCTCGATGGCGTACGGCCGCATCATAATGTTGGAATGATAGGTGAAGAACTGCTCGCCATTCGTCGACGCGGTATTGAAGATCCGCCCGGAGGTCCCACGCGCCGTATGCGAACTCGCCGGTTCGAATCCCAAGGGCACTCCGTACCAACGCGCCGCGGTTGTCGCGAGGCGTGTCGCGAAGAAGTTCTGGTGAAAACTGTCGGTCTCGTTGGTCAAACGAACCCCGCCGTCGAGCTTCGCCATGCTCTTGGTCTGCCCGGAGTAGTCCGTGCCAGCCTCCCGGAATCCCCAGCCGCCCGCGCATTGGTAAATCGTCGTGTTCGGCATGGCTTTCCGGGACTCCAACGCCCACCATTCACACCATTCGGTCATGGAATCCGTATACCACGTCGAGAAATCCAGACACTGTTGCTGCACGTTGCAGAGCGTGGGATAGATGGGCTTGACTTCGGGAAACGAAGCGAACTTCGTTTCCCAGGCGCGATTGACATCTTCGATCCGGCCGTACTTCTTCTGCACCCAAGCACGGAAGTTCTCTTCCGCGCACCGATCCCCGGCCCAGTAGCCGATATGGATGTGCATGGGCTCACCCTTGAATCCCCAGTTACCACCGGCCGGATACTGCGACTCGCCGAAGTTTCCACTCGGGCCGAGACGCACACCCTCCAAGATGCCCATCGGTTCGTAGTGCTTGCCGAAAGCCTGCAAGAAACGAGTGACGTGGGGCGCGTGGTGCGGACTCCAGATGCTCTGGATCGGATTCTCGATGCCGTGTTCCAGGCAGACGAAGCCGATGTTCTCGTCACTTTCCACGAACCAATCCGGCAGACTGTAGGCCGAGCCGACGATCAGCAGCGGGAACCACTTCATGTCGTGCGCTTGCAGCACCTCCACCATCGCGTCGTAGTGCGACCAGTCGAAACGGCCCTTCTCGGACTCGACAAAATCCCAGCGGACATACGCCTCGATAGAGGTGAATCCGAGCACTTTCGCCAGCGGAGCCAGCTCACGCAACGCTTTCAGCGAGGACGGCAAGGTCTCGCGGCCTCCCTTGGTATCGATCCCCCCGGAAGTGACGATCTCCATCGGTCGGCGCAAGGTCACCATCGATTTCAGATCTTTCGGAATGCTTGCCCAGACCTCTTGCCATTGGTCACTGGAGAATTTCGGATGAACTTTAATCGACTTCAGATACTGCAACCCAACAATCCGTAGATGCGGATGCTCGGTCTTTGCCGCGAAACCGGGCTTCGAGAACTCAAAATAGGCGCTCCGGCACGTCTCGGTATTGAGGCGCGTGTAGGAACCTTGCTCTGCGGGAGCCAGCCACATCCCATGGAACCGATCGTCTCCAAGGAACTTCGGTTGGATCGCGCCCGCGCTTCTATCCAAGAACTCGACCTCAAGAACAAAAGCCCCGTCGGGCAGAGAGTCGAACGAGTGGAAACGGAATTCGAAGGCCTCCGGTACGTACGGATCCCAGCTCGGCTCGATGCTGAGTGTCCGGCCAATGGGTGTCGCCTCATCGCTCGCCTGCTCCGCGTTCGCGAGGGTAAGCGCCTGGGATTGTTTCCAGTTCTCGGCGGAAAAGACTGTCGTCCCCTCCGCCACCGCACCGAGCGGTAACGCAAAGGTCGAGATAAATGCAAAGAGAATGATTGAAAGAAAGGGCGAGCGTATTGTGTCGTTGAACATGGTCATACCGATGCGGAAGGCATTCCTCTCAGGGTAAGGTATTATCTCTCTCAGGAGTCGTGAGCGAGCGACAGAGTCACCCAAACGAAAAGACTCTGGAGAAGCGTCCGAGTAGCCTACGTCCCAAGGCCATGCCGGGCCAGTGGGTTTTATTTGCCCACATCTATTGACACAACACGTCTCCGTGGAAGCGTCACTTCGCCAAACCGTTGACAAACAAGTTCATGGCTTCGGGACATCCATACATAATCGTCGAATAGGCCTTGCCCAGACCGGGAGTCGCCTTCGGAGCGACTGAAAGGCCCTCGAACTTGGCGTCCCAGGCCTTGCGCAAAATGCGAAGATGCTCGGTGTCGCCGGTGAGTTTCACGCTGTTGACCAAGGCCATGATCGTCACCCCGGTCTGTCGCCCCGGGCCGGATGAGGACGCGGGACACGAGGTGTAGCGCCAGCCACTGTATTGCTCTTCCCAGGTGTCTCGGTTTAGAAACGTGACGCCGCGCTGCACGGCATCGGGGATACGTTCGTCACCCGAGAGTTCGTAGTAGCGGCTGAGACCGTTCAGCCGGACAGAGTTGATGAACCCAGCCTCCCCGACGTGCTTGGTGTCGCAGAAACAGTGGCCCCAGGGAAGCGTATACAGCCACCCACCGCAGTGAGAGTCTTGCTCCTCGAGCGCGTCGTCGGCGAGCAGTTTCATCGCGTTCAAATACCGTTGATTCGTGAGGTCGAGTTCGTACGCACCCGCGATGGCGAGCATCGTCCAACCGTTGACCCGTCCGCTGTGACTGCTTCCCGAAAATCCTCTGAACTCCCTGTCCACGACGAGCTGCACGAGGTTCTCGCCGATGCACAGAACGGTATCGCGCACCCAAGGATCGCCGGTCAAGAAGTACTGGTACACCATGCCCTGGGTCCAGATATGTCCCAGATTGTAGGGGTCCAGGCATAAATACGGACTCTTGGTTTTGCCGATATTCAGCGAGACAAAAAGCTCGCGGATCTTCTCGACGCTGTCGAAGCCGCCGACATGCCCCACACAGTGCTCGTGCACCATGCCGGGACGAACGGGATAGTGGGGATTCCCGCCCAGCGTCTCTTCAAAATACGCCCGCAGATCGTCGTTCACGGAGTGGATGACATCCACCTCGCTGGTGTGCCGGGCAGCCGTTTCCCCCACGTAGAAATACTTCGGGTCCCCCGTTCGCGCGAACTGAACCAGAAAGTGTTTGGGTGTGTCGTACTCGTGATTGCCCCAGTTGCAGCCGCGCTCGCCCCACCAGTCGCCCCAGTTCATTGCCCCATAGTCGCGTTGGGTCTCGATCGAACGCACGTACCCGTTATCGAAGAGGTTCTCCGCCCAGCGGTCGTAAGCCTCCATCTCCGGACTCCCAGCGGGGGCGACGGCATCCCAAACTCCGGTTGCGATCGCCTGTGCCGGATCGGCGACGGGCACCAATGGGGCGTTGGCGAACTTCGCGAGCGCTGCGCCCTTTCCGGAAAGGTCCAGCCAAATCCGCCACCGGCGAGCCTGCCCCGCCCTCAGACGGTAGTGGTTGGATTCGAAGAGATACTGATGCTTGTACCAGGGTTTCATGTGCGCGAACGCACCTTCTTCGAACTTCGGAAACAGCCCCAGACCGAGATGTTTGGCATCCGCTTCGATGCTTTTCGGCCACTGCTGCCAGAAATCGCGTAGCGCCACGGCGACCGCACCTCGACCATCATCGATCTCCGCCCACCCCGGCGCTTTGCCTCCCCGACCGGGAACGCCTTCGAAGTTGTAGTTCTCGTCATCCACCTGCATCAACCGCAACGGAGTCTCCGGCTGACCGTTCCAACCCGGAGCGCCGCCGATGGCCGCGGAGCGAATAGGGGAGTGTGGAGTCAAGTCCAGTCTCAACTCGCGGATGTTCTGAATGAGACCTTTTTCCGCGTCGATCGAGACCAGCGGTTCGAGACAGACCAGGGACAGACCCGCGAAGAGCGAGGCGCGGATTTGGAATGAGAAGAGGCGTTGGCCGCCCGGCGTGCGGAACGCGCCACGCAACGCCAACGTGGAGCGCACCGGCCCTTCCGTCTCGATCTCAGACGATTCAATCTTCGCGCGACAAAGTTGGCCGTCGCTATCGCGCAGAGTCAAACCGACGTCGATACGCTCCCCGATCCGCAACAAAGCGTCTTTGGACGTCGAAAGGCCGAGACTCCCTGTTTGAATCGACACCGGAGACCGGCCGAGCACCTGGATAGGCGTTTTCGGGGCAACCGGCTCGGCGGAGTCCTTGGTCTTCAGTTGAAAGGTTGCAGTTTCGTTCGGAGGGGGAGCGGCCTGAAAATCGAGCAAAACCCATCGGGCGCTGCCGTCCTTCCAGCGGGCCAGGATCGAAGTCTGGCAGGGCACTGGCGTGCCGTCTTTCCGCAGCAAGAGAAAGTCAACGCCGTCGGGCGCGACACCCCGCGCGAGAGGGACCCCACCGGTCAGTGGACGGAGCGTCCCCGTTCCACTCGTATCGTGCACCCGAACCGTCAAAGGCTCGCCCGCCGCTTGCGCAGTCCAAACACCGGCCACAACCGCGCAGAGGATCACCGAGAAGAAGAGGAACCGATTCATGCCACACGCTCCGTTCTGTTCAACCGTTTACGTTTCAGTCCCACTTTGCGGGCGCGAAGAGACAGGCTCCGCTCGACGGGGATACGGTACAAATTACGACGGGATAGAATCGCTCCGCCGAACGCGTAGACTAACAGAGGTGTGTACGTATCGCCACGTCCGGTTTATGCAAACCATCGACCGAAGCCGAATAAACTACGGAGACAAAAATGATAACGTTTCGACTATTCGTTCTGCTGATCGCGGCAACCGTTCCGCTGGGAGCTGAAGAACTACTGGAATCGCAGCTCATCTTTGACCGAACGGAACGCTTTCCGTCGTCGCATTGCTCGGACATCGAGGTGCTTCCGAGCGGCGACTTGTTCGTTGTCTGGTATGCGGGACAGCAAGAGAAGGCCCGGGATGTCGCCATCGTCTTCGCCCGGCGCGCCCTCGGGGAGTCGAAATGGGAGACAGGTGTCGTCATCGATACGCCCGGCCTTTCGGATGGGAATCCGGTGCTGGTACAGGTGGGTCCGTCCGAGTTGGAACTGTACTACCAAGTCATGTTTGGGAGCGGTAAAGGCAGCACCACGCTTGGAACCGGTTGGACCACGTGCGATGTCCGGCGGATCGTTTCCCGCGACGAGGGGCGAACTTGGAGCAAACCGGACTGGGTCCGGAAAGAATGGGGATACATCACCAAGGGCACCGCGCTGCATTTGCAGGATGGCACGTGGCTCTTGCCGCTGCACGACGAGCGTCACTGGCGGAGTTTGGCCGCCTATTCGACAGACGGCCGGAAGAGTTGGTCGTTCACCGCTCCCATCGACTGCGGCTGGGGGTTCAAGATGGGCAATATCGAGCCCACGATTCTCGAACGGCGAGACGGCACGGTGGTGATGATCATGCG
>CAYTDF010000023.1:0-19663 GCA_964436365.1 uncultured bacterium
TCCATTGCCGTGGCCCGCCCGCTCTAGGGCCAAACTGAGGTATCGTTCAGCAAACGGACTCCGGCAGGCGTTTCCGGTACAGACAGTGAGGATTCGAAAAGGTTCGGACGGCATGATATCTCTGTTCGATAGAAATCGTCTCTAACAACAAACGGGGGCTTTCGTATGGTGGTCGGTAACGGTTTGGAACGCATGCGAAACACGAAGTAGAAGGCTCTCGGACATTGCCGGGCCGAGAAACTGAAGACCCAGGGGAAGTCCTTCCGGTGAGAAACCGCCTGGAATCGACAGTCCGGGAAGCCCCGCCAAGTTTAGGGGAGCCGTGAACACGTCGGAAAGATACATCTGCAGCGGATCGCCAGTCTTCTCGTCGCGCCGGAACGCGGGCGTCGGCGTGGTGGGGCAAATCACGGCATCCACCTCTTCGAACGCTCGCTCGAAATCCTGTTTGAGTAAGGTCCGCACACGCTGTGCGCGGCGGTAGTAGGCGTCGTAGTAACCGGCGGATAACACATACGTCCCCAGCATGATCCGGCGCTTCACTTCGGCCCCAAATCCCTCGCTCCGCGTGAGCCGGTACATCTCCACAAGGCTGTCCGCGCCTTGGTGACGGTGGCCGTAAACCACGCCGTCGTAGCGAGCCAAGTTGCTCGAAGCCTCGGCGGTGCAAATCATATAGTACGTGGCGATCGCGTAGGACGTGTGCGGAAGGCTGATCTCGCGCACGGTAACCCCCAAAGGTTTCAGCGCCTGAATCGCATCGTCCACCATACCTCGAACCGAAGGGTCGGTCCCCTCGGGCATATACTCTTTCGGAACTCCTAGGGTGAGCCCTTTGACAGCGCCCTTCGGGTCGTTGCAGCTCAACTCCGCAAGATAATCGGGAACAGGCTGATCGATGCTGGTGGAATCGCGCGCGTCATGCCCCGAGATCACGCTCAGAAGCGCCGCCGCATCCTCTGCGGTACGAGTCATCGGGCCGATCTGATCCAGCGAACTGGCAAAAGCGACCAGCCCATACCGTGACACACGGCCGTAGGTGGGCTTCATACCCAATACGGAGCAGAACGACGCCGGTTGCCGGATCGATCCTCCGGTATCTGACCCCAAAGCCCAGGGGACTTCGCGCGCCGCCACAGCCGCCGCCGAACCGCCGCTCGAACCACCGGGGATTCGTTCCAGATCCCAAGGGTTGCCGGTTACACGGAAGGCGGAATTCTCGGTCGACGAGCCCATGGCGAACTCGTCCATGTTCGTCTTCCCAATCGGGATGAGCCCCGCGTCATCCAGCTTCTCGACCACGGTGGCATCGTAAGGGGGCTCGAAACTCTCCAGAATCTTCGAGGAACAGGTGGTCGGAGCACCACGAAGACACATATTGTCCTTGACGGCGATGGGAACGCCTGCGAACGTTGGCAAAGCCTTCCCCGCCGCGCGGGCGCGGTCGATCTCGCCCGCTCGATCGAGCGCCTGTTCCTTCATGACGCATTGGAAGGCGCGCACGCGGTCGTCGACATGCTCGATACGCTCGAGAAACGCTTGAACCAGTTTGCTGGATGTAAACGTCCCCTCACGGAGCCCTTGGGCGGCTTGTGTTGCGGTGAGTTCGATCAATTCTGGCATATTGCTCTTGAATCCGTGGTCGAAAGCGTTTCTCGAGAGTATTTTCCGGTAGCGCGCACGAAGTGCCCGCGAAAGTCGGGCATCCAGCGTCTTTCAACCGGAAAGAACTTCTGGGAAAACCTCAAAACTCCTCAAGAAGTACACCGCCGGGCCAGCACAGCGTCAACGGAGCACCCCCCGGGCCAGACATCCTTGGTTTCCCCAGAAGCCAAAGGTACAGTACTTGGTTTGCTTTAGGATGTTTGACGGGAGAGTTTCTCTGATTCATTCCCGCCGGAGGAAGCGATAGCGCCCAAAAAGTGCCCCCGGGAGCCGCGCGTGACAGACTCGACGGACCGGAGGTGACTCCTGTCAGCCGCTTGGAATGCCAAGAGTTCGCCGCACGGCGACGGGCTTCCCACCGGCCAGCACAAAGAAAGAGACTCGATCGCCGTGTGCTCGGTTTTGGGGATTGTTTCTAGATTGAGACGCCCCTTGAGAAAGACGCAGTATCTGAAGGAAATCCTCCATGAACACGTGCGGAATACATCGGCCCAGCCCATCCCTAAAAGAGGCTTACATGAACGGAACTGTGAAGCAGTCGAAAACAGAGCGCCCCACCGGATCGCGAGCGGCCTGGTGCAACGTGTGGCTCACGGGAGCGCTGGCCGTTCTGTTCTTGGCTCCCGCGGCGGATGGAGTCGGAAAAAAGGATCGCGTTCACGCGTTTGGTGACAATCCGGCTTTCGAACTCCTGGCCGAGGAGGACGGGGTCATACGCTTCAGCTTCAAGCCTGGCCGCGATGGTGCGCTGGATATTGCCATGCATCAGGTTTTTTTGGCGGTTCCCATGACCGGCGATATCACAGTCAGTATCGAGCGCTGGGCGCTTCAAGACCTCGCCCGGAAAGTGAAGGTCGAGGGAAACGTCGCCGACTTTCCCAATGAAAGGCAGGAGCGAGTTCAGGAGGCTTTGAAGGCCGTAATCAAGAACAGCTCCCCACCCGCTTTCTTGGGTTTCCACGACGTGCGGGTCCTGACCCTGACCCTAAAGAACAAGGGCCGGATATTGGAACCGATACTCGAGTCGCCTGCGATGAGCGATGTGGAAGAACTGGTCGTTGAGGTCCGATGGGAACCCGAAGGTAAGCAGCCGAACGAAGAGAGGGCCGAAGGACTGACAGATGCCTTCGATTCACTATTCGAGAACGTATTACTAAACCACGCTGCGGTCGCCCGCTACCGGGACCGCCCTCCTCTGACCGATGCCCAGCCCCAACAGATGGACCCGGTCTGGCTGAAGGCGCTTGGCTACAGCGCGGAGGGAGCGCTGCTGCATGGTGCGGATACAGCCTACGCTCCCCGCAATGACGCCATCCGACTCTATACCGCCGAGCGGGGACTCTACCGGTACAGCGCGGAGGAAATGCGAAAAGATGGGATCGATCCCGCATCCGTCGACGTCTCGAAAGTCGTGCTGTGGCGTGACGGAAAACGGATACCGCATTGGGTGTATGGGGGTGAGGACGGTCGGTTGGAGACTGGAGACGGAGTTGTCTTCTACGCAGAAACATCGGACAACGTCTACAGCCGTTATGTCGGGACCTGGATGACATGGAGTCCGGACAGTGTTTCGGAATCCCTATTGCGTACACCTCCACCCATTGGAATGTCTGGAGAGATTCCCTCCGTCTCCAGCACGGAAGTAATTCAGCGCTGGGAAGAGAGCCGCCGCTTAGCCAAAATCCGATCGGGCGGATACAGCTGGGTGTCGCGCATCAGCGACGGAACTGGATGGAAAGTCAACCCCCATGCACGGGGCGAATCCTCCCAGCGACTGCCCATCACCTGGCCGGGGCTCGCGGAGGAGAGTTCTCTCGACTTTCGCGCCATGGTCTGGAATCGATGGTCCAAGACCGCGCAGATTTCCATACATTACGGAAACAACAACCAGGTGCATCAGGTCAATCAGCGTGCGGACAACATCGTCGCGCTGCACGTCCCCGCAAGTCGAATGGTCGAGAAAGGGGGACTCGAACTCCGCGTAGCGGCCAAGTCGGCCAATGAGATGACCGAGATCACGCCGAGCGCCAAATCCGGGGATGAGAAGAGGCTCTTCTTGGATTGGGTGGAGGTCAAATACCAACGACGCCTGGATACCTCACATGGACCGTTCCGGTTTCAGCTCCCGAAGGAGATGGTATCCGCGCGTCTGAAGATCGATGGAATGAAAGCCGGAGAGCCCGTGCTGCTGTGGGAAGTGACAGGCGTCGGAAACATCGTCGACTGGTCGAGCGAGCTGAGCCCCGCGAGTGGAACGGAGCGGGAGATTGTCGTCCGCCCGATCGATGAGGAGAGTTGGTTCGAGCTGGCCAGGTTGGCAGACATCCCTCACACCGAACAGAGTTGGCGCGATACCCCATCCACGCTGCTGCGAGAAGAGAACCAGGCCGACATCCTTATGATCGCGTATTCGAGTCTGCTGGACGAGGCCCGTCCTTTGGCGGAGTACCACAACCGCCATGACGGCAAGACGCTCCTCGTGGATGTCCAAGATATCTACGATGAGTTTCACGGCGGAACACCCAGTCTGGAAGCGATCAGGACCTTCCTCAAATACACACAGGTTTCGTGGCGCCGCCCCGCGCCGCAGGTCGTCATCCTCGTCGGTGACGCCAGTTGGGATCACCGGGACAACGAAGAAACGTACATCGTCGACCAGATCCCCATCTACACCGCACCCAGCAATCCCAAAGCCATCGCTTCGGACGAGTGGCTGGCCGATCTATGGGGAAACCGCGGCATAGATAAACTCCCGGATTTGATTGTCGGCCGGATCTCCGTACGGGAGCCGGAGGAACTCCGCACCTACGTCGAAAAGGTGATCGAGTATGAAGCCGAGCCGGAAATGGGCTGGTGGCGTACCCGGAACCTGTTTGTCTCCGACGATACATACCTGGGGCACTGCCAGGAAGTCACCAAGGAAAGTACGCCACTCTTCCTAGAACCGACTTATGTGAATCAGGCGGACTATCCCTACCAGACCAATCCTTATCTGATCCATGTCTACAAAAAAGAGTCGAAATTCAGCCCCGAATGCACACAGGCCATCGTGAGAGCGTTCAACAGGGGGGCGGCCGTGCTGCAATACTTCGGCCACGGCGGAGCGCACCTTTGGTCCCATGAACGGATATTCCTCGGAACCGACCGGGACATCTCCGACGTGCTCCTTCTGGATGACGTCCGGCGTCTTCCGTTCATTATGAACTGGTCGTGCCTGACCGGCCTGATGAACCTGAACATGAAGCCGTTCAACGTCTGCCTAGCCGAGGAGCTAATCCGCCATCCGCGGCGCGGCGCGATCGCCGTCTGGGCGCCCCACGAATACGGATCGACAGACAAGCACAAAGTCCTAGCGCATCACCTTATGCAGTCGATAGACGTCAGCGACACCCGAAGACTGGGGACACTCACCTCCATCGCCCGTGTCGCGTTCACATTCATTCGGCATGACCGCGAGCTCGTCGATCAGTATGTCCTGTTCGGCGACCCGCTACTCAAACTCGCGGTACCGACGCGGCGTATCCAGCTCACGGCTGAACCCACCGAGCTCTTTGTCGACCCCAAGACCGGAATCTGTAAAACCGAGGAGATCGTCGTCACCGGCAGCGCAACCGGACTCACGTCGGGACGGGTCTCGGTACGCGTCTACGATCGCGAACAGCGACAGCTTCTGCAAACTGAAGAGATGACTCTCGATGCTCAGGGCGCGTTTCACGTGACCATTCCCATCGCGAATATGAATCTCGGCACAGAGGCCATTCTGCTCCGTGCGTACGCCCACGATGCCGAGGCGCGTCAAGATGCATCCGGAGGTATACGCGTACCGGTGGGAGCGCCCGACCTGGCTGTGGAGTCGGTCGAGGTCCAGCCGGAGGGTTCCAAACTCCGAGTCACCGCCACAATCGCAAACGTCGGGTCCTATTCCTCGCAACCCGCCACGGTCGTTGCGCGGTGTGCCGCGCAAGCTCTTCCCGAACGCCAGGTCGAGACCCTACCCCCGGAAGCCTCCGTGGAGATCGAATGGACCTTGGATCGCCCCGAATCGCTTGAATACATCGAGATCGATCTCGATCCTTCGGGTGCAACGACCGACCCCGATCGTGAGAACAATACAAACTCGGCACTCGCGAAACCGGCCACGGATGAACCCGGCACGGTACCGGCGGCGAGCGAAAAACAGAAATTGGAGATCGATCGAACGTCCGTAACCATCGATCAAAAAGTCAAAATCAAAGCGATGATCGCGCCGCTAACGGAGAGTGCGACAACCGTCGTCATCGCCCAACTGACCGCGGACGGTGTGGTCATGCCCACGCGGTCCGTTTTCATAAAAGGGAAGGACGCGAAAAGAGTCGAGTGGTCGTGGACGCCCAATCGTACCGGACCCGTCGATCTGCTTCTGCGCCTAACAGACACCGGCAAGACATCGGAGCGCACGATCCAGAACGAAGTCCTCGTTCAGGAAAGCCCGGATCTCTACATTGTAGAAAACAGTTTGCGCGCAACCCCAAAGTTCCCAATCGTCGGCCACACCTGCTATCTCACCCTGAAGGTGGGGAACCGTGGAGAGGCCACGGTAAGAAGCGTTGGAATCCAGGGAACGTACAAAACCGTAGGGGGCAAGGAAGAGAAGAAGATTCGGTCCTTCAGCAACAGGACCTATATCCGTACAAAACCCCTCAAGAATATCGAGGCGGGAGAGATCAGGGATGTCACACTCCAATGGGACGAACCCGGGTTGCCCGCCATCGAACCTCGAAACATCGCTGTGACCGTCGACGACATGAACACCGTGATGGAGGCCGACGAAATCAACAACAGCGCCACCGTCACGGTCAACTTCCAAGGGCTTCCCGACCTTGCGGTCGATCTATGGAACGACCATGCCTTCAAGACATCCAGCCGCTTCCACACTTGGGGCGAACCGCTGAATCTCTGGGGAAGGGTCCGTAATCTCGGTGGAGGCCCGGCGGAACACGCTCGTATTTCGTTCTTGCACAACAGAGAAGAATACCCCGTTCACTACCCGCTGATCGGGAGCGCGCGCAAGGAAGAGACGTCGGTCGCCATACCGATCTACAGCGGCTACAACATCTTCGAGTTAGAGGCGGATCGCTTCGACATGATGTCGGAGAAGAACGAGAAAGCGTACAGAACCGGGCAAAAGGGAAACAACATAAGCAAACCCATCCGGCTCCCGCTAACGATGCTCATGCCGCCCGGAGATGAGGACGGCGATCTTGTGACCCACGATATTCGCAACGAAACCCAATTCGCGGCGGGCATCGCCCCTCTGATGCGATTCCGCAAGGGCAAGGGTATGACCGTCCAAGAGCCTCTGGGGAGTTACTCTCGCGAGCTGCAACCCGACAACGTCGTCGATCCCAAGACGTGGACACTGGATACCCGGGTACGCCGCTGGCGGCACGATACCAACTTCAGCTGCTTCCGCCCGCCCGAGGGCGAAGTCGATTACCCGGACATCGACTTCCACGTCTACGCGCCCAACGGCGACTACGACCTCTCACTTGCGGCCTACGTCTTCACCGACAGCGCGTCGGCCGCAATCAAGGTTGCGGGGCATGACCATTTCCAGATCATCGGAGCCGAGAAAAGTCGGGTGAAGCGAATCACGCTTCCCATCGGTCCCGTGACCGTGACGGACGGATCGCTACGACTCACCGCCCGCGGTATGGAAGGCGATATGGGTCTCTATTCCGTGTTACTTGAAAGCCGCGACGAGAACCAACCTCACGGAGCCACGTACGATTCGGGGCTCTTCCCGGTGCCGAGTGATTGGGCGTTGAAGGTGGAAGTCGCCTGGGAGGGACAGGTCTTCGAGCGGTCGAGAATCCGCATGCAGGCGAGACTCTGGTCCGGACGCGGCGATGACCGGAAACCTGGAGAATGGACGGAAACCGTGGAGAGCGAATCGGGATCGCTTAAACTCAGTGGCTGGGGAGACTACGTGCAGTTCCGGGCCGAGCTCGTGCAAGACGATCGAGGAGCCACGGCAGCCTTCTTGCGCCGAGTGCTCATCCAAGCCCGGCCTTGAATCGAGCACGGCGGGCTGGCAATGCTATGCTGCCGCGTACAGTGGCGTGAAATGGATACTACAAACCGAGAGGTGTCACGTTGAGTTCCGCATCGACCGTTCGAATCAGCGCTTTCACGCTTCTTGTGGGGGCCGCCCTGGCCGTCCAAGGGCATCCACTCGGAAACTTCACCCTGAACCAAAGCATTATCCTGGAGCTCTCCGGCCAACAGGTTTGGATCCACGCGTTGGTCGACTTCGCCGAGATCCCCTCATTCGAGCAGTTCTCCTCGATTGACGCCGACGAGGACCGCCGTGCAACTCGCGAAGAACTCGACAAACAAACAGAGGGTATCCTCGCTGGACTTTCGGAAGGATTTCGTTTCTTGGTCGACGGCGAGCCCGTCGAAATGAACCTCCGCGCCGTCAATCGAAGGCTATCGCGCGGCGTGGCCGGAGTGACCTGCATTCAGTACCTGGTCCAATACACAGCGATGCTTCCCGACCCTACGCAGCAGCGTTCGGTTCACCTCCTAAACGGCAACTACACAGAGCGACGCGGGAAGACTGAGATCCGCATCCTCTGGTCGCCGGATATCGAAGTCTCGGGAGTAGAGGCCGCCGCGAACTCCAGCGGCACAGAAGCCGTCATCAACGCGGACCGCGAGGATTCGTTGCTCCTGGACAACGCCCGGGAGACGCGTTTTTACGCACAGGCGGCCGATCTCGACGCGTCACGCTACACGCCGATCGCCGACGGGTTTTCCGATACCGATACACACGTATTTATCAGTCTGGTTCCCCAGGACGTCCTCATCCCGGACGCGGATGGCTCCTATGAAATCATTCACGTCCGCTTGGCCGAGGACGTAAAGGATGGGAAGTCGGTCAGCGCCCTCAAGCCGCGTGCGTTGAGCGGGTTGCCCGCGATTCCCGGAAACATGGTCGGCACCGCTCAAGACGAAGAGACCGCCGCTCCGCAGACCTCCTCCCAGCGGCCACGGGAAGGCGACCAAAAACTCGGTGATGCGGAGCGGAAGTTCTCCAACCTCATCCACACCAAGGACCTCAGCCCCAGCGTCCTTCTGGGCTTGATCTTCCTCTCCATGCTCTACGGCGCAGCGCACGCGCTCTCGCCGGGACACGGTAAAACCGTGGTCGCCGCGTACCTGGTCGGCACACAGGGAAAACTATGGAAGGGGATCGTTCAGGCCATGTACCTGGGTCTGATCGTCACACTCAGCCACGTCTTCGTCGTGCTCGCCATCGGCATTATTACGCTGAAAGTGGCGGCGGGCGCGGTGTCGGATCAAGTAACGATCTGGCTCCAGATCGCCAGCGGCTTGATGGTAATCTCGATTGGCATCCCCATGCTCATTCGGCGCATGAGAGTCCGCATGCAAGCCCAGATGCAAGAACAGCTTCTCGCTGCAAGTGCGAGTGCAGGTGCGAGCACGGGCGTGGACGCACACGAACACGGCCACCACGAACACGGCCATCACGAACACGGCCATCACGAACACGGCCATCACGAACACGGCCACCACGAACACGGCCACGGGCACGGCCACGGGCACGGGCACAGCCACGACATGCCCGCCGACGCGACATGGTGGGATTTACTCGTGCTGGGCGTCACCGGCGGCATGGTGCCCTGCTTGGGAGCGGTCATGGTCTTCTTGGTCGGTGTCGGCTTCGGACGCGCGGCGCTGGGCTTGATGTTGATCGTTTCGTTCAGCATCGGATTGGCAGCGGTTCTGATCGCGATCGGCATCACCATGGTCGTCTCCAGACGGCTTCTCAATCTCGTCTTCGACTGGGTCGACAGACGTCTTGGCCGGACCGGCGGCACATCACGCTCCTTCTTCCGGCTGACCATGCCTGTGATCGCGGCGGGGTTGGTCACACTCCTCGGCGTCGGCATCTGCCTCCGCGCGCTTATTCAGGGCGGCATTCTCGTTATCAATTTCTAAATCCCAGGACTCTCGCAGACACGTCCGCCCGGTTACGATAAAGTATAGGCGAGGTGAATGAACCGGGAGCGAACGCGCGATGGGACAAGACAGCGAGGTGCGTAGACCCGGGGCGGGCCGATTCGGTCAGCTGTTGGTCGCGTTCTGTGTCTGCGCGCTTTTCGGCGCGGGGGGGAAGGCGATGTTCGCGACCGCGGTCGAGCGCGTCGACATTACTCATGGTCAGCGGCAGTTGGGACGCCTGGCCTACGCCGTCTCCAGTTATCGACTCGACGCGGGCGAAGCGGGGTCACACGTTCTTCCAGAGAAACTCGCCACCTTGACCACGCCCATCAATTATCTCCGCGAGCTACCGCAGTTGGATACAAAGGATTGGGGCCGTCTGACAGCACTCTCTGTCGCAGGAGAGATCTTGCGGGGCGCGACAGAAACTCCAACCAGTCTGGCCTTCGACTGCGGCTGCGAGGCCCCCTCGGATGAAGACCTTTTCTACAGCGCCGATCAAGAATAATACGTTACAAAGAAACATCTGGGCAACGTAGGCACCTTGCCCGTAAACAAACTCCGTGTGCCCGAGTGACTGGTGCGGAGCGCCAGTTGTATCGAGGGCCACGGATTGAAAGCCCGCCTTTCACCGCGTCGCTGGGTTCTCCCCCCTTACGGGCCTGTAACGCCATATCCCGTGGATCGTCTTTCGGTGTGTGCCATCCTTGGGCACCATCACCCAAATATCCCCCGATGAAAGAAGCCCGTTGGTAGGTGCGTAGGTGACAACGGTTTCGAGAATAGCGTCCGTCTGTTTCTCACCAATACCGAAAAACGCCTCCCCCACGCTCAGGTCCGGCCCACGCGAGTGCACGAACGCGTCACCGTCCGCAGAGCGCGCGTAGCCATAAAATCGCGAGTAATCCATGGGGCCTCTGGGCATGTGAAAAGTCATCCGGTCGATTGGATTTCGGGTGAGATAATGCCCCGCGAGGAACTCCCACAGATGCTGTCCATTCGAGGAGAATGGAAACAGAAGGAAGGAAAGCGGAAGCCACACGATAAGAGAGCTCACTGCCAAGGCAAAATTCCAAGACCGCTTCTTCTGACGTCGCCTGATGGCGACGATCAGACCTACCGTCGACGCGAGCCAGACCGCGAGCACGAGCGCGAGAAGGAGTTGCCCGAAGCGGTAGTCCTGCTCCATCTCCGCTTCGAGTTGTTCCGGCGGTTTTGGATAGGAGTCGATCGACCGGAAAGGATCGTGAAATGGCAAAGTTGCTATGTATGCAATCGGTGTTGTAATACCCTGTAATCCATAAGGAGGAGCGGAGGAAGGCGCTGGACACCGGCCATTGTCGATGACGTAGGACTCCAAAGCCTGCGCGATTGAAGGGAGATATGCGTTGGCCTCCTGCACCCCATTGGCACGCATGCTCCCATGCGTCTCCGAATGGATGAACAAGAACAGCAACAGGAAAATCGAGGCGTGGCGGCACATACCAGAAATCTAGTACACTCTTCCCTGCACTGTCCAACCCAACGGCCTTCCAACTCAAGCCAAATCGGTCGTCGTCCCTACGTCTTTCCAGGTGATCTGCGAGGGCTCGAACGACCCTTTCTCACGGCTATACATCGCCTTCCGGCCCATCAAAGCGGTGAGGGTTGAGATGCGCGCCGTCTCGACATTGCTGTTGGGGTTCTCGCCATTCCGAATATGACGGGCAAAGGCTTCTAGCTGTTCGCGTTCACCCTGGGAATAGCTCGTCGCTTCGGCGATCCGCTCGTCGCTTCGGCGATCCGCTCGTCGCCTTTGGTGTAGATCGAATGGCGCATACCTTGAGCCATATCGATCACCGCTTCCTCTTTGAACGCCCAGAGCTTCTCGCCCTGCATCACGCCCGGCATACACGAAAAATGCGTGTACGACAGAATCACTCCGCCCTCGAACTCAAAGTTGAGACTGGAGTGATCTTCGGATTTATGCACCGGCGGCGCGGTCCGTGGAACCGTGATTGCGCCCATGGCGTTGCAGGTCAAAGGATGGCCCTTCATCACCCACGTCATAATATCCAGATGATGACAGGCCTGTTCCACCAATCGTCCGCCGGAGATGTCCACATCCAGCACCCAGCCACCCGGCTTCCCGCCAAAGTACCAATGCCCCTGCAAGAAAGTGACTCGCCCGAAGGTCTCCGAATGCGCGAGCGCGATGGTGGTCAGAAACGTCTGGTTATACCGGCGTTGGAAGCCGACCTGATAAACGCCCTTGGCCTTGCGCGCCGCACGCACAACCGCGTCGACCTTCTCCACCGTGGTATCCATCGGCTTTTCGCTAAAGCAGCTCAGACCCCGTTCGAGCGCCGGGATAGCACACTTCCCGTGGTTCGCGGGCTCGGTGGCCACAACCACCGCATCCAGCCGTTCGGTCTCGTACATCTTCTCGAAATCGGCGTAACCTGTGGGTTTGTGATCCTCTTCTTCCGCGATGGCGATCCCACGTTCGCGCCGCTCGGGCCGAAGATCGCAGATCGAAACGATATTGTAGTCGGGAATCCGCGTCGCGTATTTGAGAAGACTCGTACCCCGCCCACCGACGCCGATAAAGCCGAGATTCAGTTTATCGTTGGCCGCCACGGCCCGCTTCCCGTCGCCGAGCACCAGCGCGGCGGTCGTCGCGGTGGAAGTCTGGATAAATTCTCTTCGTGTCAACTGGTTCTTAGGCATTGGCTTCTCCACAATCCGGCATTCCGTTAGGGGTGAATCTTCAACAGACGGCATCCGATTAGATACGAGGGGACATTGTCCATGGCGTAGTAGCGGTCGGCCGACCGGCAGTATTCGGCCTCGTAACGCCAACAGCCGCCACGGCTAACGCGAGCGTTTCCCTTCGCCGGTCCCCGCGGATCCGTCTGAGGCCGCGAAGGGTACGCCGCATACCGGTCCAAACACCATTCCCACAGGTTCCCGCTCATATCGTACAGCCCCCAGGCGTTCGGCTTTTTGCTACCGACCGTCCCCGGCCAATGGATGCCGTCTTGGGCTGACCACGCATAATCACGTATAGCAGACGCATCGGGGTCGTCTCCCCAATAGAAGCGCGTCTTCGTACCGGCGCGGCAAGCGTATTCCCACTCCGCTTCAGTGGGAAGCCGGAACGTGCCCTGACCGAGTGCGTTCATCTTCTCCACAAAAACCTGGCAAGTATCCCAGGAGACTTTCTCGACCGGATTCTTGGGCCGAAGTATGTATTCCGCAGGGTTCGTTCCCATCACCGCTTCCCACTGCTCTTGGGTCACCTCGTATATCCCCAGGTAGAACGGCTTCGATATCCGCACCGTATGGACCGGCGATTCATCTTTGTCGCAACCCTTCTCACCGGAGGGGCTTCCCATCTCGAACGTCCCGGCGGGAATCTTGACGAATGCCATTTCGACATCGCCGGGAAGCGTAACCGTCACCGTCTCGCCGGGTTGCGCCGTCGATTGCGCGTCTGCGTCCACCGTCACAAGGACCGTGACCAGCATTAAAACTCCGATTCGTGCTGCAACGTAGTGCATAAAGTCTTTCTCCAAAGTCGAATCCATGCCCCTCGCACGCTAAGAATGCAGCGCGCCGCTCCAACCGCCGACCGTCAGGTCCCGAGGGTCCTTGGTGCGTTCATACCGGGCCCGCATCAGCGTCTCCATCTCACGCAGAACATCCCGATAGGCGAAGGGCCGTGTGAAGTTCACCGTGCCCAGCGAAACCGAGGACGCGCCTGCCACAAGAAACTCGAGGGCGTCGCGGCCCGACGCGATACCGCCCATACCGACGATACTCACATCGCTCCGCCCCGTGTCGCGTAGCGCCTTGCTCACCAGATGGACCGCCCGCAGAGCCAACGGCTTGATCGCGGGACCGGAGAGCCCACCGTATGTCTTCGCCAGCACAGGTCTCCGGTTCTCCAGGTCGACCGCCATTCCCGGATACGTATTGATAAGTGAAAGTCCCCGCGCCCCCGCCTCGGCAACCGCCAAAGCGATAGCCGGAAGGTTCGCCACCATTGGCGCAAGTTTCACATACACCGGATGCTCTCCAGCCGCCTCAATCGAGGCTTCGGTCACTTCCCGCGCCGCTTCCGGCGTCACGCCAAACTCGAGCCCGCCGCAAGACAGATTCGGGCAAGAAATATTGAGCTCGATGGCGTCCCACAGTTCGGGGGCCTGTTCGTCGAGATAGCGTACGATCTTCACATACTCATCCACCGATGTGCCGCAAACGTTGATAAACAGCGCACACGGCTTGGGCTGAAGCGAGGGAAGAACGTCGTGCACCATCGCCTCCGCACCGACGCCTTCCAGACCGATGGCGTTCAGCATCCCCGCCGAAGTCTCCACAACCCGTGGCGTCGGATTCCCTCGCCGGGGCTCCCAGAAGATCCCCTTCAGAGAGATTCCGCCCAGCTCGTCCAACCGCATCCCCTCGAAACAGGGGGCGACCTCCGAACCATACCCAAACGTCCCGGAGGCCAGCACAATCGGATTGCGTAACGTCAAACCCGCAATACGGGTCTGGAAATCGAGTTTCACCTCGCCGCTCATGAAATACTCCCATCCCAATCGACCAGCCGGGCGTTCAGGAGAGGCCCGTGACGGCACGTCGTAATGTTCGTCGGCTGCCGGTTCTTTTCATCCGTATCCGTCCAACCGGGCACGACACAGGACCGGCAGACACCGTATCCGCAGCCCATCATCTCTTCCATCAACACCAGGCAATCCAGGTTGCACTCCGCGGCCCATTGCGCGGTCGCTTTCAGCATCACAGAAGGACCGCAAGCGATCACCAGGGTCTCCTCGCGGCTCGCCATTCGCGCGAAGCACCCTTCGCTCCGCTCGAACTGTTCTCGAAGCAGGTCGACCACGGTCCCGTGGTACCCGGCCTCACCCGACATGCTCGCCAGATACGTCGGCACTCCAAACCGCTTCATCTCATCGGCTAGACGTGTGTGACGGCCGAGCCGAAGAGCCAGGTCGGGCACGCAGCCAACGCCGTAGGCCATCGAGGAATGAATCTCCGCCCCGTAGGCCAGCTCCGCGAACGCGTCGAACGGTGCGACACCGATCCCACCGGCGGCAAACACAAACAGTTTCTTCCCCGCCGGGACTTCGCTCATTCCATGTCCCAAGGGACCGATAAAGCGCATCTGCTCTCCGGGGCGCACCATGGCGATGGCGCGTGTTCCCGGGCCCACACGATCGAGCAGGATCGATATCCCCCGCCGCTTGGGCAGCCAGCGGTGAAATGAAAAAGGCCGATTGAGGAGCGGGACATTCCAGCCTGCGGCGGCGGCGTGTGATTCGGCCGTACCGCGGGTACCCGGCGCGACCTGCACGAACTGACCGGGGACGATGCGCCGAGCGATTTCGGGGCATTCCAAGTCCACCCGGACAAACCGGTCGTCGTCGTCCACACTGCTCACGGTATACCAATCGTCGATTGCGGGCTGCGAAAAAATCGGGTCGTCAAGCATTCTTAGGACATCTTCCAGTAGTTAGTTATGAACAAGTCAGTTCCAGGAGTCTATCGGATAATTCGAGTCTCGTGTTTCAGCATAGGTTCAAGTATCCCAGTCCCTTGTTCCCGAGTAGAATCAAGCCACTGGGCTTGGTTTTGTATCGAGGGGCGCGGGGTCGGCGACGGGTGCCGAGTGCCACCACCGCCGCAGGAACGCGAGCGCACCCACGAAGGTTATCAGCGGCGCGACTCCCACTAAACACCAACCGGAGCCATGACGGAGAAGTTCCAGCCACATCAGGTTCGGAGGAAGAGTCGCCAACGCTCGAAAGTGTTCGACCGGGGGACCGCGCAAGGGATCGTAGACCATAAACTGAAGCGCCCAGGGATCCACGTCCATCGCCTGAATCACCTCCACCGCATCCACCAACACGCCGAGCAGCTGGACACAAAACGAGACCAGCGCCAGCGCCACCACGGCGGCGCGTTTCGCGGGATGCGCCCACCACCGTCCCCAGGGACACGCCGCCAAGGCCAGCGTCAACATCGGCAGGATCTGTAAGAGATGCCGAGGTCCCCAATCCCAGCCGCCCGCCCAGTTCTGCCACAGCGACATCGCCAGGAGCAGGAAGCCGGAGGTGGAAAGCAGCGCGACAACCGAGAGACGATCCTTCCGCCACATCAGCGCAAACCCGACCGGCGCGAGAACCAGGATGGGCGAGAATACAAACAGGCTCCGCCCGGCCGAGAAGAGAAAGCCGTGCAGCCCGATCAACAGCGGCGTCGAAAACTTGATCCCCTCCGTCTGGTCCTCATAGCCGGTGGAAAACGGCGTCCCGAACCGCACATAGTTGTAGCAGGCAAGCAACGCGCCCGCCACAAGCAACGGAATCATGAAGCCCAGCAGACGGCGTTTCGTGATCCGCGATTCGATCCGAAATGACGAGCCGCTCTCCCCGGGCTCGGGACGCGGCAGCGCGGCGATAAGAAACAACGGCGGCGCGACAGCCAGACTGTCCAGCCGGGTCAGCACCGCAACCGCGTACAGCGCACCCGCACCCAGCCCAACCCGGAACCGTGGGATCTCGCCGTCCTTTGTGGAGAGCAAGATGTACAGTGCCGTGAGGATACCCAACCCTGCCAGCGGCTCCGAAAAAAACATCCGTCCGTGCGGAAACGCGCCGGTCAGCGCCGCGTAGCCTCCGGCCACAGCCAGCGCTGTCCGGGGATCGGTGATATCCCGGCACGCCCACCGGAAGATCAGCACTGCGGTTAGTGCCGTCACCATCCCGTTAAAGAGGCTCGCCCACCACGCCATTAAGCGCGCGCGGCCTGGGGAAATGGAGACGCCCTCACCCGAATAGACCCGCGCCAATCCCTCGCCGATCCCCACCCACGGCGCGGCCACTGCGGAGAGTCCCGGGCCGTACTGCGGGTACTGCAACCCGTCGATTCCGGTCTTGGTGGCAAAATTTTCGGGCAGCGGCGGGACAGAGAGTCTCCCGGAGAGAAAAGACTGGCTGGTGCTCAGGTAGATGGCCTCATCCGGCGAGGTGAGCGGCCGCGCGGGGCTCCAGAGGACGAACCATGCGGTCACCGCCACAAAGAGCATAAGCGAAGGTGAGAGAAGATCGGTGTGGGTCTTGGGCATGGTTCATGGGTCCCGCATTGGAAAACGTCCGCTATACTATAGAGTTTTGTGTACGGATGCACCCGCCGCACGAGACGATACGGGTGCCCGAAAAGAACGGACGAACACCGGAAAGGGTAGAGCACTCCATTGGACTGGTCGGCACTCAAAGCGTTTATCAGCTCTTACAGCCACTTCGTGGTCACGAGTCACATTCATCCGGATGGCGACGCGGTCGGCTCCTCTCTGGCCATGGCCCGGCTGTTGCACCGCCTTGGTAAGAAGGCCGATGTGATCCTGTCCGATGAGCCCGCGCCAATGTACAGCACCTTCCACGCGCCCGGCGAAATCGCGGTCTACAAGGCTGGCGAAACCGACCTGACCCCTTATGACGCGCTCCTGGTAGTAGATGTCTCTAGTTGGGACCGGCTGGGCACGTTGGGTGACGCTTTGAAGAATAATGGCTTACCCGGTGCCTGCGTCGACCACCACCCTTCGGACGACGATGTGACACCGACTGTGGTGCGGGATATCGATGCCAGCGCCACGGCCTGTCTCATCTGCGAGCTGGTCGAAGAAATGGCGGTTCCGTTGGATTATCCTTTGGCGGAGGCGATCTATCTTGGGGTGATGGTCGACACCCAGTCGTTCCGCTTGCCCAACACCAACCGCCAGGCTCACCGTGTAGCCGCGGCCTGTCTAGAAGCGGGGATCGAGCCCGCGAAGATCTACGAGCCGGTGTATGGAACCAGCCCCAAGCGCAAACTCGAGTTGCTCGCGCTGGCGCTTCCGACCCTCTCTGTCTACGCGGAGGGCAAGGTCGCCACCATCCACACCACCCGGAAGATGTACGAGACGTCTGGGGCCTGTGGTGACGATGATGAGGGTCTGGTGGAGTATCCGCGCCAGATCGAGGGCGTCGAAGTCGCGATTTTCCTCCGCGAATGGGATGACGGCACAGTCAAGGTCAGTTGGCGGTCGCGCGACGCCTACGATATCCGCGAAAGCGCCATCCATTTTGGGGGTGGCGGTCATGTCCGCGCGTCGGGCGCGGCGATTGAGGGCTCCATCGACGCCGTCCGAAAAGAAGTCATCGACGAAATCGTTCAGCGGCTTTTCGGAGAGGCTGTTCGGGAAGAAACCGCCCAATCCTCAGGATAAGAGACCCTGCCGAGGGATCCGACGTCTTCTGAGTCTCATCTATGCAACACAAATGGTTCTGTGTCTCACAAAACGGGAAATATGAGACACAACAGCCACTGGTTTCGCCGAATTCACTCACCGCTCGGCCGTGTCGTCTGTTCCAAGTCGCCAGAGCTGATCAGGCCGTTGCTGAAATCGTAGTGCAGCGTAGCGTGTTGGTCTTCCTGGTCCGGCGCGAGGCTCCAGACATACCAATAGTTCGTACCGGCGGTACATATCCCGTATTGCAGCGGTCGTGCCAGTCGGCTCTCTTCGTCCACACGGAACACGTCGACCGGCGTCGCAGCGATATACGCCACAGGCGTGCTCAGTTCCGGCAACCCATCCATGGCGAATACGCAGAGGTTCTTCGGCGGTTGACGCGGATAGCTCCCGTGGTCGATCTGGTAGGCTTCCAGCGCCAGGCTCAGAGACCGCATATCGCCGCGCATACGGGAGACTTTCGCCCGCGTCTGCGCGCTCAGAAAGTTCGGAACCGCAATCGCCGCCAGAATGCCGATGATGGCCACAACGATCAGCAGTTCAATCAGCGTAAAAGCGCGGCGTTTCATTCGTACAGCCACCAATCGTGGACGCCGGTATCCGGCTCAGAGAAGGTCCCCACCGCCGCGAGGATCTCCCGCGTCGAATCGTCTTGCAAGAAGACGACCGGGCGCAGGTTCTCCGGAGCGTCGTGGGGAATCACATCGTCGAAGACGACGTTGAGGACGATCGTCCCCGGTGAGGGCAAGTCGACAATTTCGGTACCCAGATGACACCGTGCGACTGAGCCCAACGAGGGCTGACGATTCGAGAACACGCCTCCGCGCGGACGAACGATATGGTCTTCCGTGATCAGAAACACGGCACTGACCGGATTCGGATAACCCTCGTCGCTGCTGACCGTCAGTTTCATTTCGGGGAGTTCCGGCCCGACGCTACCCTCCAAGTGCAGACGAAACGGTCTCTCACCGGCGCGCGCCTCCCGCCGGTTTTGGATATCCCCAACGTATGTGTTGTACATGGTGGCGATGCCCGTCTCGCCCGAGGTGAAATTGAGCCCGCCTACACGTCCCACCGCGCCGCCGATCCACGCCGTCGGAAACCCGCTGACGCCGTAGTACGCCATCCGATCGTTGGTGAACGGGATTTGAAAGCTATCGCCGCTGTGATAGGCCACGACCAGCACTTCGTCACGGGTAGAGTTCTCCACGATACGGTCCAATGCCATCCCGCACGCGTAGCAGTAGGAGCACCAGGTCGCCGTGAACTCTTCGACAACGATAGGTGACGTTTCGTTTTGTCCCCAAGCGGTCGTTCCCATCACGGTGCACAGCAAAAACAGAACAAGGCTTCTTGACATCCTCAACTCCTTCTTGACGTAGCGCCGCATAACACCGGTCCGGCGTTCACCGGAAACACTATCACAAGCCCGAGCCCACAACAACATATGCGGCACAGCCACCACTCATGGTACGAATTCCACCGGGTTCGTGGTTGACTTCTTGCATTTCAAATGCATAATTTCGACCCCGCCTACGTATAAACACACCCTGACACCACTCGCTCTCCGGCACACCGCGTCCGGCCATGGCTACGACGGTAAGAACGTTCCGTGGGGATTTTGGGGACCGCGCACTCCCGGGCTACGTCGTCCACCCCGGAGATGTAACCCTCCCCCTCGTCGAAGGCATAACC
>CAYTDF010000024.1:0-6422 GCA_964436365.1 uncultured bacterium
CAGCGCAAACTCTCTCCCAAAACATGATTATTCGAGGCTCCCTGGATGCTTTTATCGCTGAGAGGTTGTGGTACTAGGTTGACAAGCAGGACGAGATGTTCGCCGAGTTCCGCCTCGAACTTCGTGTCGTAGACGGTCTCTCTTCCCACCTTGACGAGTTCGACGGCCTCTGTTTCAGAGGTCGAGGGACGAATCAAGAACGCTAATGTGCCAGGCTTTTGTTTTACCACAGTCCCTTACCTTAGCCGTCCACCGGTCTGTTGAAAAGACCCGGTGTGTGAAGTTTTGTCCCCCATTCGCGGGATGTGCTTCTTGGCAACGTCTTTGGGGCTTCTATCCAGCCAAACCAACTCTTGTGAGATGGCGCAAAAGACCCGTAGCGCCGAGGCAAAGCCTGGCGCTACGGGTTGTGGGTGCGTAGGGGAGAGGCTCGACGTCTACCATCCCTGCATCAGGCACTTCATGATGTAGAGTTCGAGTTCTTCATAGTCGCGCTCCTTGCGGAGGGCTGCGATCTTCTTCTTGTCGAGGCCCCGGGAGACTTCGACCAACTTCAGGAAGATCGTGCGGCTGTTGCTGAGGTGCTTGCACGAGACATTCTTTTTCTGTGTCCGCATGGCCTTGACGTCGAGACCGACGAACTCGCCGTTGTTGCCGTAGCCGTTCTCGTCCAGAACATTGACGATGTTCAGCGCCCGGCGCAGGTTAACGGAGCCGAATGACTTGTCCTCGTCGAACTTCAGTCCGTTCTGGTCGTTCAGATGGACACTCCAGAGTTTCTTGTGCCACATCGCATAGGCCATATCGTCGCTCGGATCGAATCCCGCGAGCAGGGAGTGCGCCGCTTCGATCAACACGCCCGCGCGTGACGGGTCGCTGCATGTGTGGCACAGCCCGATGAAGTGGCCGACACTGGGGCAGTAGGAGGCGTCCATGGGCTCGTTGGGTTTCATCTCGCCCACGATGCGGACGTCCTTATCGTAATCGAGCAACGCGCTCAAATAGTCGTTCATGTAGCCCGTGGACGCGACCGGGTCCTTGGCTTCGCGAATATACGTTCCCTCGCGGGCGGGCCACCAGACGACCAAGTTTGTGCCCAGCATCCGTCCGATATCGATGCACCGCTTGGAGCGGTTGAGCGCCCAACGCCGGACGCCCGGATCGTTGCTCGTCACTCCGCCGTCGATGGTTTTGGGATGTTCCCACATCCGGGGAGCCGTGAACTCCGCCACCAAACCCTCGTTATCGAGCACACGTTTGATCTTCTTGGTGGCTTTCTCGGTCTGGATCGCGTCCAGTTCGAAAGGACAGACGTCGTCATCGTGAAATTGAACGCCCTCGAAACCTAAATCCCGGTACATCTTGATCTTCTTGGCGAAGCTGAACTCGGTTCGGACTTCAGGTCCAAAGGGGTCCGCTCCCGGATGGACGTTCCACGGTCCGAAGGAAAAACGATACTTTGCGCGTTTGGCCATGACTTTCTCCATTGTCTATGAGTGTTCTTACAGGGTTTTGTTCGTATCTGTCCGCAAGCGACACGTTGCCCGCGTCGCATCGCTCTCTAGCATAGGCTACACCACACCGATGGGGGAGTCCGCACCCGGCCTGGAAAAGTGAAATTGCGCCCAGCGGATACGCGCCGTGGTGGTGTGCGCAAACAGTGACAGGCCGAAGCTATTTCGGTGCGTCGATGAATCCGTAATACCGGCCCATCCAATAGGGTAAGAGCCAGAAGACGCCGTTGCTCTCTCGGCTTCCCTGAGCGTCACCGAAATCGCCTGAAATCACCTCCCAGGGATTCTTATCCCAGCGCATGACGCCACGCTCGCTTGGCGGTAGCATCCGGTCGGTTTGCAGCGACTCGAGCATTGGCCGCCGCGCCACATGAACGTCTTCGCGCTTCGAACTGTCGATCGTCCAGTGAACCAGATCCAGCGGTGTGTCCCGCAGAAAGGCTACGCTCTCCTTGAGGTGGAAGTTCTCCCCTCCGACCAATCCGAATGTGAAGTTGAAGAGCGGATTCACATCGTTCTCCACGGTCCTGTACGCCCAGGTGTAGCCTTCCATGTAGATGCCGTGCAGTTTGGGATCCTTCTCGCTTAAGAGCAGCCCCGGAACCGCAAACGCCATCAGCTCGTCATCGATGTGTGAACGTTCGGACCGGCCATAGGCTTTAGGCCGCCGCGCAATCTCCGCGTACCCGTGCCCGTCGATCAGTTTCTCGTACTCGGTCTGATACTTGGCGTCACCGGTGATCCGGTGAGCGACTTTCAAGAACGACAGCATCTCCAGCGCGTTGATCCGCCGTTCGACCCGCCAATCGGGGTCGCCAAGGAGTTTTTCCGGGGACCAGACTCCCCAACGCGTGGGTTCTCCGTCGATGTCGCGTAGGAGATACCCCCCATCGATGATGTGATCCATCACTTTCTGTACCAGACGTCGCACGCGTTGTTTGTGCGCTTCATCCGCCGCGAGCGTGTAGTAATAGTAGTAGGCGTACATATTTCCCGTGATTTCGTCCGAGCTGGTATCGCCCTTCCACAGCCACTTTCCATCCGCCGACAGCCGCCACCGGTCGGGGACATACTTCCAACGCGGGTCTCCGATATGTCGCTCCACGACCTCGGCTTCCGTCAGTTTCTGGTTCGGATCGGCCATATGTTTCCAGGAACTCGGAATCATCGTGCGCGCCAGAAAACCTTCGGTCCCGGTCACGGTTTGGAGCATCTCCAGCGCATCGAATATCTCATCGGCGTTGGACTTAGCTTTCGGATTTTGGGTTACGGCGTAGCGAAAACTCTCCATCACCAAGTAGTTACCCGTGTAGGAGCCGTCGTTATCGTCGTCGATCGGCAGGAATACGCTCTTGTCCTTTGGGTCGAGGAATCGGCATTTCTCGACGAATCCGGGTGGCCGAATGTGGCGTTTGCGGCAGATGTCGAGGTAGAAATCAGCCTTTTCGGCCAGCGTCATCGTACGGTTCTTGATCGCACTCACCCCCGCCGCCGTTGCGATCCACGCGGTTCCTTCGCTGTCGAAAGCCACATCCCGGACGTTGTCGTTGAGCAGCCATCGGCGTCCGTGGCGCAGCGACCACGACTCACCGTCGTAGCGGACCACGCCCAGAGCTGTGCCCGCCCACAGTCTGCCGTCCGGTGCGAACGTGAGCGAGCGAACGTCGTAGTTCGGGAGTCCGTCGCGCGCCGTTCGTGTTTCCACCCGCGTGCCGTTTTCGTAAGCGTCGATCCCGCCCAAACTCCCGATCCACAGACGGCCGTCCGGCGCGACCGCCAAGGCCTTCACCTCACCCGAAAAGAGTTGATCGGTCCGGGAGTAGTGTTGGAGTCCACTGTGATTCTCCCGGTAGAGCCCCATCCCAGTGGCAACCCACAAATCACCCTCTGGCGTGACCGCCACATCTTTCACGTTGCGCGACCAGCGTGCCTCACGCCGACTCCAGGTTCCGTCTTCAGCCTGCCAGGCTCCATCCGGCCCCAACGCGATTGCGCCGCCAGGCGCCGGGCCGATAACCGCGACCGGACCGTCCACAGCCGCGATCTTCTCCGTCTTTTGGTCCGCAATCCGGTATAGACCGTTCCAGGCCCCAACCCAAAGCGAACCGGCATCGTCGATCCAGAGATCGAAGAGCGGTTCCTGGGGAATATCGGCCCAGCGTTTCCATGCTTCCCCGTTCCGCAGTACGTAAAGCCCCGTCTTTGTTGCCGCCCAGACCGCGTTGGATTTGTCCGCAGCTATGGCACGGACATCGTTGGCCGCACCGTCCCCCAGGGCGAAGGCCTCGTGGTATTCCTGAACGAATGGGACGTCTTCGACCGGTGGGGCGGCGTTTGTCTCACTCAATCCAGCGAGAGTGAGGATCGCAAATCCGACAAATAGGTTCTTTCGCATAATCGTCTCCCTTGGATGCGGTCGTCCGCTTAACTACGGTTTTTCACGTTTAATGTGATAACTTGGCGGGCTTCGGTTCCCTCTTGATTTGTGACCGAGACCGAAAAGGGGAATGTTCCCGCTTCGGGCGGTGTGCCCTTCAAGAGCCCATCTTTGTCGATCGCGAGCCAGTCAGGGGCGTCCTGCAAGCCGAATGAGAGCTCTTCCTTTGCTGAAAAACTCGTTCTCGGTTGTTCATAGTGATACTGCAAGTCGCCCAGCGAGCGTAATGCAACCACGGGGTAGACGTAGGGCTTACCGGCGACCGCCTCTTGAGGCGGTGTCGACACGATCGAGGGATGCGGGAGTTCGAGATAGTCGGAACAGCCGCTCTCGGTGCCGTTGGCGTCGATGGCGATCACGCGGTAGTACGTTTTGTTCTGATTCGGGAGCTCCGGTTGGGCGGTGACGATCGCACAACTCTTCTCCGTCGTTTCGCACACCTTATTCGATTCCATATCACCGAGTCCAACCACAGTGTGGGGCGTGTCGCTGACGGAGAATCCCTTGATGTCGCTGCCGTAAACCTTGTATCGGACTGCCGGCTCCCCGCGTGGATTGGCGTCCCACTGCAAGACGACCCGGTCCCCGGTTTCGACCGTGCGAAGATTGACCGGGACCCTCGGGCCCTGCCAGTCGAACGGCCACGGTTCCGACCAACGGCTCCAGACCCCGTTGCCGTCGCACGCACGCACACGCCAATAATACGTTTGTCCGGGCGCGAACATGCCGGTGAAGGGAACGCTGTATTCGTTTGTCTCCACGATCACGTCGTACGCGGACCGGTACGGAATATCGTTGTCGGCATGGGTCGTGACCATGAGATGGTAGGACTCCGCGCCCGGGATATCCGCCCAGCGGAAGACGGGAATACTCTCCCGTACGCGCCGCCCGCGGCTTGGAGAAACAGGTTTCGCCGGTGCGTTGGGCGGCTGATACTCGCGGTTCTCCTGCCATCTGTGTTCGATAGACACTTCGCGAGGACCGACCGTCTCATCTTCGTAGACGACATCGTTCCGACCGCTTTGGAGGTACGGATACCAGAGTGGATTGGCCAGAAACTCTGTCTCGACCCGCAAGTTCTGGAGTAGTATGACCGACAGCCGCTCGGGCTTCACCCGAATCGTCACGGCGTAGCGGTAGACCGGTTCGTCGCTTTTCAATCCCAGTTTTGGGGAGAGCGGACAGACGATTGTTTGCTGGCCTTCGAGCGCTCGAGTTTCGACGGTTCTCGTCTCTCGTTCCTCGGGTGTGATGAGCACCGACCATTGCACCTTCTCGTTGGCCGCCACGTCGACCGACATCGTGGCGCCCGAGACCACATACGGTAGCGCGACGTGAAACGTGAGTTCCGCCATCTTCTGCGTTTCCACTCGCAACGTTGCCTCGCCGTCCACCGTAACCGGTGCGAACTCCGAAAGAGAATCGAATGTTGTTTCGAGTGTTTCTTGCGTCAGGGGGGGACGGTAGAGACTCCGGCTGTTCCACCATAAGCGCCGTTCGACTTCCGCTCCCCAGGCGGGGTACCCGCCGCGCCAGTTCCACAGATACTCGATTCGTTCACCGGGCCGGAGTTCTAAATCCATCTCGTGGCCCGAGACGATGACGGTCGCTCCACCGTCGTCCTCGCCAAAGAGCGATGCGGCGACGGCCGATCGTTCCCAGCCTTGGAACTGGGGACCGTAATGCGCTTCGCGATGCGCGAGATCGTGATCGTGCATCACCGCATCGCCGCTGACCGGAAATTCGTTTTCGCGATCCAGGTAGAATGCGCCCACGTCGCAATCCATGAACTGATAGTCGCCGTTGTAGAAAACCTCGCCCATCACGTGGCCCATCAACGTGCGCACTTTGGGATTCTTACCGACACGCTCCTCGTCGAATCCCGCACGGTGGGTAAGCGACGAAAAGACACAGCCGCAGTCGTCGCAAAAGCCCCCGCCATAAACCAAGAGGAACTTCACCGGATCGTGCAGCTCGTCCCCTCTCTTGCCCTTGCCGTAGATGGGATAGTCATGGTGGCGGTACTTTCGGACCGCGTCCCAAATCCGGTAGATCTTCTCTTGCGGTTCCGTCGCGCCTTGCAGAATCTGGGTCAGCAACTCATCGATGTTGTGGGGCGAGCGTCGGCCGTTGATACGGATCCGTGGATTTCGGACGACCGTCGTGCCTCGATTTTTCACCGCGAGCATGAGATCGGAGCGGAAGGCGTAGGTATGTTTCGCGTAGCTACGGGTGATGCAGTTATCCCGGTCGAGTTTCCCCTTCATCTCCAGCGTGTACGCCGAAGGACTTTCTCGCACCACTCGCTTCTCGTGTTCTTCATCGGTCGATTCGATTGTCCCCGCTTCGGCTGTCGTTACGGCAACCGCGAACAGGAGAAGTGTGCGGATAGCCCATTCTATTCTCATCGGAGTACACTCCAGAAAGCCCCACGTGATGTGGCCAGATCTTCACTTCCCAGCACACTGGCG
>CAYTDF010000024.1:6432-19350 GCA_964436365.1 uncultured bacterium
GGCGGGAAACGATTTCCGTAGCGTAGCCCGTGTTACCTTGAATACAAGCGTCTGGGGACGGTCTTCGTACGCTCTTGGCGTTATTCGCTCTCCACATTCTCAAACCGCTTACGCATGAACTCCAGCGATACGCGCTGGATGTAAGGAATTGCAAACGCCGCCGTATAATGTCCTGCCGGGAGGGCGACGAATTCCGGTTGTCCGAACGCCTTCCAGAGTTGACACCCGTTGCGATAGGGCACTGTGGTGTCGAAACGCGAGCAGATCATCAGGATCGAGTCAGGATCGGCATGGGGAGCGTAGTCGGCCGGTTCCAACTCCACATTCATTTCCAACCACGCGCGGAAACCTTCTTCATCCAGATTGCGTTTCTCCATCTCCGCCGCGCGCGGTTCCTTGACAAACTCCGAAACCGCGAAGATATCCACAAGCCCCGCGCCCGCCAAACAGACAATATGGGCTCGCACGTTCGGTTCCGCTGCCGCGAAGAACGTGTGCCGGAACCCGCCGTTGCTGATCCCGAAAGAGGCCGTGCGTTGCGCATCGATCTCCTCACGCTCTAGCGCCCAGCGATAGGCCAGCCGGGTCTGCCGCGTCATCATTCTCCACCAATACCCGGTGCGGTCCAGACGCATCGGTTCCGCGTCGTAGGTCTTGGGCCGGTGGGCGAGGCAGACCGCGATGCCCGCATCCGAAAAAAAGCGCGAAAAGAAGTTCTCGATTTCCATACTCCCGCCGGTAATGGGGCCGTTCATGAGGAGAGGGTACCCTGCCGCCGGTCGCTCTCCTTTGGGTTCGAACCAATCCACGAAGAACTCTGTTATGGTTTCCGAATCCGGCTTGAACAAATAGCGATGTACGGTGTAGCTTTCAAATTCGGGCTTTTCGTACGCATGCGTCTCCACTTCCTCCACCGCGCAACGATCGGGAATCTCGAAGCCCGCCGCCGGACCCGTCTTGCCTTTCCAATCGTCCGGGGTGGATTGCGCGTAGTGCAAGAAGAAGAGTACGTAAGCCAGCACGATCCCCACGATGAGCACTACCCCACAGAGCACGGTCTTGAGCGCGATTCGAATCAACCGTCTCCACAATCTCCGGCGTGGCCTCTGGGGTACGGTCTCTGCCTGTGGTGGTTCCGTACCGGGTTGTCGCTCATTCACATCCATCATGGTTTCTCTCGGCTCTCTTGAGACTCACGCCTCGCCTTGTGTTGACGCCTGCCGCGCGCGGTCATGGTTGACCGGCATCCTGAAAGATAGTTCAATCAACTCTCTCTTGAAACAGAGCGGCGCGGCTGCCCACACCCGTGCACGGTGCGGTGGATGCGCCCGTGGCTTTGCCTATCTTGGATATTGAGGTTGATCGGCCAAAATGGATGCAGTGATTTTCGATATGGACGGTGTATTAATCGATAGTGAACCCGCGCATCAGCAGTCCGAACTGACCGCGCTCGCAAAGGTTGGGCTCACGGTGACTGTCGACGATTTGAAAGCCTATGCGGGCACCACGCGAGCCACGTTCGAGAGCGGACTTTCGGAACGTTTCGGTGCCGAACTCGATTGGGACGCGCTCTTTGAACGGAAGGACGATATCTTCTTTCGGCTCATGGAACAGGTGGAGACCTTCCCTGGCCTGGTTTCGTTGCTGCAAGGGATTAAGGACGAGGGGATGAAACTCGCCGTGGCGACCAGCTCGCAGGCGCGTTTGCTGACCTTCATTCTGCAGAAGTTCGACTGGCATTCCTTGTTTGACGTGACGGTCTGCTCGCAAGACGTGATTCATGGGAAACCCGACCCGGAAGTCTTCCTGACCACGGCAAAACGGCTCGGTGTGGAGCCGAGGGCGTGCGTGGTCGTAGAGGACTCCTTCCACGGTCTCCGAGCGGCCAAAGCGGCGGGGATGTATGCCATCGGGATCACGACCACATTCCCGAGTGAGAGACTTCACGATGCCGACCGCGTCATCGACGCTTATCGTGAATTGGATGCTAGGGATATCCGAGCGCTCACACTGTGATCTACAGGAGTGTCACGGTGACGGGGGAAGAGAAATGAAGTCGAGCCATTGTTCGCGGATAGCCCTGTTTCTCTGGGTTAGCGGTTCCATCTTCTCGATTGCCATCACCGGTGCGTTTGCCGCCGAGCCGGATGATACAGCAAGCGTGTGGCGAACGCTGCAAACGATCGAGAGACAGGTTCCCGGTTCCGGCGATCGTCCCGGTAACGTATTCCTTCTGGGTGAAGAGATCGCCTTGAGCGTTCCGCCTTCCGCGACGACCGAAGTTGTCCGCTGGCATCTTCTCGACGACCGGAGCCTGCTGGCGGGGTCCGAGTTTCCCCCACGGAAGCCGGGGGACGAACAGATTGCGCATATCGGGGCGCGCGGGATCGGTTGGTATCGTATCGAGTTCTTGGATGCAGACCTCCAATGTCTGAGCTGGACGACGGCGGCGGTGTTGGCCGAACTGAAAGAACCGGTGCCGCAAGACTCTCCCGTCTGTCTCGATGGCGCACACGCTTGGTTTGCGAAGAACGATCCCGTAGAGCAAGAGCGCATGGCGCGTTTAGCCGCGCTGGCAGGCGTGAACTGGATTCGCGACCGGATGCGGTGGCGCGAGATGGAACCGAAGCCCGGACAGTTCGCCGGGGAGACGACGTACGACACTTCAACCGATGCCCAAGTTCGGCACGGGTTGAAGATTCTGCAAGTCTTTCACGACACGCCCTCGTGGGCGGTGGAGCCCGGCTCTCGGCGCGGGCGCGTTCCGCGAGATCTACGTATTCTTTACCGGTTCTGCAAAGCGATGGCCGAACGCTACGAGGGCCGCGTGCAGGCTTGGGAACCCTGGAACGAAGCCAACGCCCACGATTTCGGTGGCCACACCGCCGACGAGATGTGCACGTTTCAGAAGGCGGCCTATCTCGGTTTCAAAGCGGGTGATCCGGAGTTGACCGTCAGTTGGAACGCGTATGCCGCTTGTGCGACGGATCTCTACGCGAAGGTCGTTCTCGAAAACGAAACCTGGCCGTACTACGAGACCTACAACATGCACACCTACGACTGGCCTCATGCGTATCGGGCCTTGTGGGCTCCGCACCGGCGTGCCGCTTGCGGAAGACCGATCTGGGTGACCGAGGCTGACCGGGGCATTCAGCACGAAGGTGTCGCGCCGAATTTCGACCTCTCACCGAGGAACGATAGGCTGAAAGCGGAGTTAATGGCGCAGGAATATGTCAGCAGTCTCTATGCTGGGGGGAATCGCCATTTTCATTTCATTCTGGGGCATTACGCAGACCGCGAGATTCAGTTTGGATTGTTACGCCCGGATTTGACACCTCGGCCGGCGTACGTTGCGCTGGCGGCCGTGGGCCGTTTCCTGGCCGGGGCGGAGTGTCTCGGCCGCTGGCCGGTCGCCGGGCACCCCGACGCGCATGTCTACGCGTTTCGCGCGCGTCCTGATGGAATCGAACGGGATCTGCTCGTGGCCTGGAACGAGAAGCAGGTGGGATGGGATCGACGCGGCCGGAGTGGCCTCATGTGGCCGCTCCCCACCGACATCGCCATCGACGGCGTTCACGATTATCTCGGTCGTCCTCTTGCCGAACGCCCTCCTTCTACATTGACTTCCGCGCCGCTCTTTGTGCTTCTGCCCCGGGGGGAGACGGAGAAACTCGCTTTGGAGCCGCAGCCCATTGCCGAGTACCGCGCGGGCGAACCTTCGCCGGTGGTCCTGCAGGTCCAGATGCCTCTGTCTACCGTCACTCGGGTCAAGGAGCGGGCATGGACGCAGGAATTCGAATATGTGGTTGATTCGGGGCAGGATGTCGAACTCGGACTGTATGCCTACAACTTCGGCGACCGTCCGGTGCGCGGTGAAGTGACGGTCGAGCATGCACCGCCTGGCTGGCGTCTCGAACCAAGGCGTTGGGAGATCGCGCTGGACCCGATGCAACGCCTGCCGCTCTCTTTGCGGTGTCAACGCTCCGAAGGGAAGGGCGACAAGAAGAGCGATACTTGGATCAAGATCCGAGGCGAGTTCGGTGCGGCGGGTCGGCCGGTACAGGCTTTTCGTCTTACGTCGTTTGCGGGAGAAGGGTACGAGAACTAAACCAGGCTATGGTGCTGGATTCGTCTGTTTCTTGAGCGCCATCAGCGCGGTGGCCGCCCGGAAATTGGGCCAGAAATGCACCCTATGGCCTCGGGCGAGGTAGGCGCGTCGAACGATGTCGAGGTTCTGCGTTTTGCAGGTGTCCTCAAAGTCCAGCACCGTCAGGACATGCCGGTTGGGCGATTCGTACCACGAGAACGGCAGATGCCGCGTACGTGGAGCGCGGCCGAAAAAGAAGAGCTGGGTGCGGACCCGCCAGTAGCCGAAGTTTGGGAACGCGATGATGACCAGTTTGCCGACCCGCAAGATCTCTTGCAGCACTTTTTGCGGTGCGGCGACCTCTTGCAGTGTCTGGCTCAGGATAACGACATCGAAACGTCCGTCCGGGTAGTCTTCGAGTCCGTCGTCGATATCGCCGTTGTGTACCGGGAGACCGCGATTGACGCACATGCTGACCAGTTCGCGCGATATTTCGACCCCTTCGCCACGGCACTCCCGTACCTTCATCAGATACGCCAACAGGTCGCCGTTTCCGCAACCGAGGTCGAGTATCTCGGATTTCGGCTCGATCCACGATTGGATGATTTGAAAGTAGGGAGGCAGATCCTCGAATTTTGGGAGATGTTCAGGGCTCATGATGATTCAGCTTATCTAGACATCAAACGTTCAAGCGAGGTGAGAAAGCCTCGCACAAGATCTTCTTGTTCTGGGTTCTTCAGCAAGAACGAGTCGTGTCCATAAATGGCGTCGATTTCGCAGTAGGTTGCCGATTTGCCCACACGGCGCACGTCGTGGGCGACTTCGCGCAGCTGTTGTGGCGGATAGAGCCAATCCGAGGAGTAGGTGATGAAGAGGAACTTCTGCGTACCCTCGGTATAGGCTGCCTGGTAACTGTCGTACCCTTCGGCGAGATCGAATGTGTCAATTGCCTTTGTTAGGTAGAGATAGGCATTGGCATCGAACCGCTGTGTGAACGACCAGCCCTGATAGTCGAGGTATCCGGCCACTTCGAAGTCGATTTCAAACGGCTTGCCCGATTTCCCGCGTGATTTGGCGCGCCGGGCGAACTTCTCGTGCATCCCCACATCGGAGAGGTAGGTGATATGACCGATCATGCGGGCCACGGCCAGTCCGTGTTCGGGAAAATCGTCCGCCTCGTAATAGTCGCCCCCACACCAGCCTGGGTCGCGCAGGATGGCCTGCCGCCCGACTTCATTGAAGGCGATTTGCTGGGCGGAGTGCCGCGATGTGCAAGCGATGGCGATCAGTCCTTGTGCGCGGTCGGGATACGAGACCCCGAACTGTAAGGCCTGCATGCCTCCCATCGATCCACCGGCGACGGCCACGAGCTTATCGATGCCGAGATCGTCGAGGAGCCACGCTTGGGCCCGGACCATGTCGCGGACCGTGATCTCGGGAAAGTCGGTTCCGTAGGGTCTTCCGGATTCGGGGTTGATGGACGCGGGACCCGTGCTGCCGTAACAGCTGCCGGGAACGTTGGCGGAGATCACAAAGAAGCGATCCGTATCGAATGCCTTGCCCGGCCCAACCATGGTGTCCCACCAGCCCGGACGCTTGTCGTCCTTGTGCCAGAAGGCCATGTGAGGGCCACCTGTCAGGGCGTGGAAGATCATGATCGCGTTGTCGTGGGCCGCGTTCAGCTCGCCGTACGTTTCGTAGGCCAGCGTCATTTCGGCAAACGTCGATCCGTCATCGAAGGTGAACGGCCCGTGTGAATCGGTGATCTTCCGATACAGGGTCTCGACGTACAGACGTTTCGCGTCGTCGTAGGTCTCCGACTCTTGGCCGGGGTCGATTTGGTTTGTTTTGGATCGGTCGAGACTCATGGGAAAATAAAACGACCGACGCCCGCGTGGTTGCGAACGCCGGCCGGACATTTCTTGGATTGCCTCTCAAGATACACGACCGGTCTGTCCGAGGGAACGTTCCCGTTCCGATTGGCCGCCGGTCTCTCGACAGAGGCTCCGAGTCCTACCGCTAGACCTGAGCCAGTGCCCGCTCGAGATCCCCGATGATGTCGTCGACATGCTCAGTCCCGACCGAAAGCCTGACAAACTCGGGGGTGACTCCGCTGGCCAGCTGCTCTTCGGGCGTCAACTGCTGGTGCGTCGTCGTCGCCGGATGGATGATCAGAGACTTCGAGTCACCGATATTAGCCAAATGCGACAGGAGTTCCACCGATTCGATCAGTTTTCGGCCCGATTCGAGACCACCTTTGACTCCAAAGCCCAACAAAGCGCCGAACAGGCCGTGGTTGTGATATTTCTTGGCCAGCGCGTGTGTCGGATGCGAAGGTAGACCGGGATAGTTCACCCAGCTGACCTTGTCGTGGGCTTCCAGGAACTCGGCCACTTTCAGGGCGTTTGTACTGTGCCGCTCCATCCGCAGGTGAAGAGTCTCCAAGCCCTGCAGGAAGAGGAAGGCGTTGAAGGGGCTCATCGCCGGGCCCATATCCCGCAACAGCTGAATCCGCGCCTTGAAGATAAAGGCGACATTGCCCATGCCCGCGAAGTCCTTGAACGTGTCCCAGATTTCGAGGCCGTGGTAGCTGGGATCCGGCTCGGTGTAGTTCGGGAATTTCCCTTTGCCCCAGTCGAAGTTCCCAGAATCGACCAACACGCCGCCGATCGAGGTTCCGTGTCCGCCGATGAACTTCGTCGTGGAGTGCATCACGATATCCGCCCCGTGCTCGATCGGGTTGATCAGGTACGGAGACGGTGCGGTGTTGTCGATCATCAGCGGAATCTCGGCTTCGTGGGCCACATCCGCTACCGCTTGTATATCGAGGGTATCGAATTTCGGATTGCCCACGCTTTCGGCGAAGATCGCGCGGGTCTTGGGGGTGATTGCCTTTTTGAAGTTCTCGGGGTCGAGTGGGTCCACAAACGTGCAGCTGACGCCCATCTTCTCGAACGTATACCGCAGGAGGGTATAGGTCCCCCCGTACAGATTGGCCGAGGAAACGATGTGGTGGCCGGTTTCGACGAAGTTGAGCAGACCCAGGGTCGACGCGGCCTGACCTGACGCGAGCGCCAAGCCGCCCGTCCCGCCTTCCAAGGCGGCGACTCGCTTTTCGAGCACATCCGTGGTCGGATTCATGAGCCGCGTATAGATGTTGCCCAGCTCTTTGAGGGCGAAGAGGTTCGCGGCATGGTCGGGCGAGTCGAACACGTAGGACGTGGTCTGGTAGATCGGCACCGCGCGGGAGTTGGTCGCCGGGTCGGGGACTTGTCCTGCGTGCAGCGCGATCGTTTCGGGACGGTAGTTCGGTGTTGTCATGACATTTCTCCTAGAATCGTTTCTCCGGTACATCGCCGCATCCAACGGCGGCCGGTCCCACTCGCCCCCGAAACTCGGGGATGGGTGGGTTCTAGAGTGGTTCTCTAGAGGTCTGCCCCAACGTGAACGCGAAGCGTTCATGTACTGTACCGCCCCAATCGGCGGTAACCGGACATCACTTTCGAGAGATCTTCTGGGTATTGTTCCCAACATACCCAGCGGTGAGAAGGCTGGCCCCCCCGCCCGCACTGCCCCTTGCCGAACCCGTGGAGAGCCAGCAAGGTACCGGGGCAAAGGAGATCCACCGTGTCCGACCCTCAATCGTTGACCGTTCCATCCACGAAGAAGCCCATCAGTGCCTCCGTTTCCGTGCCCGGTTCCAAGTCGTTGACGAACCGCGCGCTGCTCGCCGCCGCCTTGGCGAAGGGCGCGAGCCATCTCACTGGGTGCCTGCATAGTGTCGATACCGAGGCCATGATCGAGAATCTCCGTAGACTCGGACTCAGCGTGCAACGCGACAGCGATACCGATGTGCGTCTCACGGGAGCGGGCGGGTGTTTTGACGAATACAATGGGGTCCTCGACTGCGTAAACGCCGGTACCGCGACACGTTTTCTTACTGCGGCCATCTCTATCGTACCTGGGATCCAGACCGTGGACGGTAACCACCGGATGCGGCAACGGCCGATTCAGGACCTGATCGACGCCCTGAAACGCCTCGGAGTGGAGATCGAAGCGCCTTCGGGGTGCCCGCCGGTGACCGTCTCTTCCAGCGAACTCGTAGGTGGCCAAACGAGCGTCCCCGGCGCGATCAGCAGCCAGTTTCTTTCCGCGCTGCTTCTGATCGCCCCGTACGCGAAAGCACCCATTCGTATCGAGGTCGAAGGCGAACTGGTTTCCAGACCCTATGTCGATCTGACCTTGGATGTAGTCAAAGCTTTTGGGGGCTGTATTTCTCATCGAGAGTACCGCTCCTTCGCCGTGCAGCCGTCGCCTTATGAGGGCCGAGATTACGCCGTCGAACCGGATGTGAGTTCCGCCTGCTACTGGTTTGCGTTGGCGGCGGCCACGGGGGGACGCGTCACGGTGCAGGGTTTGCGCCGCGAGAGCCGCCAAGCGGATATCGAGGTGCTCGATGTTCTGGAGCGGATGGGCGCGACGGTGGAGACGGCCGCCGATTCCATCGTGGTCCAGGGGCCGGAGAGGCTCGTCTCGCCCGGCACGGTGGATATGTTCCATTTCTCCGATCAGGTGATGACTGTGGCGGCGCTGGCGGCCTTGGCCGAAGGGCAGACCGCCATCACCAATGTCGAGAACATTCGCCGTAAGGAGACCGACCGTATCGTCGCCACCGCCACCGAACTCCGGCGCATGGGCATTGCGGTCGAAGAGCGTACCGACGGTTTGACCGTCGACGGCGGCACACCCAAAGCGGCGGCCATCGAGACCTACGACGACCATCGGATGGCCATGAGTTTCGCCATTCTCGGTGTTCGGACTCCCGGTACGGTGATTCTCGATCCCGGCTGCACCCGCAAGACCTACCCCGATTTCTTCGACCGGCTACTTGAGGTTCTTGCGTAGACCTGCGCGTGCGAAAGGAAACAGAGAGACGCGAATGGTACGTTTTCTTAAGTATACGTTGCTATTCTTGCTATCTGTACTACCGACTTGGCCCCAGACTTCCGGAAAGCCACCCAATCCACCGCAGATACTGCCCTTCTGGGTCCTGATGACGTCCAAGGCAGCGATCTTCGCGGCGATCATCGCTCTGCTTGCGCTGGCGGTCTTGGGTGTCCGCCGGATAATCCGGAGGCCGGATGCAAAGCCTTCATCGGATGAAACACAACCCGAAGCCGGTGAGGAGTTCTACGAGGAAGGTAGCGACGAGGCGTTGAAGGCGATTCGGCCGCAGTGGGAACACCGTCATGTGCTCGGGATGCGTGCGGCGCTCTTCGGCACCCTTCGGGATTTCTACGGTGACAGAACGGGTACGTACGAGAGGATGCCGAGCAACAGCGATATCGCCGGACCGCTGTTGTTCATGGCGATCATGGCCTTTGCGGTGATGATCCCCTCTCTCATCTTCTATGCCATCTTCTTTACGATCTTTGTTGTCACCAACGAAATGGGCCCCAATCCGCTTCAGAATATCGGGCCACCGGTTATGATGCTCTTCGCTCAACCATTTTTCCTGTTGGTGAAAGCGTTCATCTTCTCCGGGATCGCTCACGGTCTTATGCGTCTTGCGGCACCGGCGGCGAAACCGTACGCCGCGACGGCCCGAGTGATCTTCTATACCGTGGGCGCGGCGAGTTTATATACGCTTGTTCCCTGCATCGGGGTCTTGTTCTTCTGGGCTTGGCTGATTGTTGGGGGGACGATTGGCTTGCGCACCGTGCACCGTACCAACACACTCCAGCCCGCGTTGGCCATGCTGCTCTGCGGAGCGGTGGACCTCGGCCTGATGGTTCTGTTTCAGCTAGGGACTACGCTAGCGTTCAAGGCCTTCTTGGCTTAGCCCGCGCGTCATCTCATCATGCAGGCGGGGTAAGAGCTCGCTAGCGAGGATATCGTCGTCTTCAGAATCGGGATCGGGTCCGAGACTCTTCAATACGTAATTCGAGCCGTCTTCAGTGGGTGCGTAAGATAGCGGTCTCCCCCAGGGGTCAACATCCGGGTCCGAATCCGCCAGGTAGGGTCCACGCCATGTTCCACTGATCTGATCTTTGGTCGGCGCGGTGCGTAACCATGTCAGGCCGGGCTCCGTCGGTGGATAGACGCCGATGTGCAGGCGCAGGACTTCCAACGCCACGGCGACCACTTTCACCTGTTCTTCGGCTTGTGTCTGAAGGGGATCGGTTGCAGGGGGAGTTTTGCCGCAGGAGGCTAGAAGAATCCCGGCAGCTGTGAGGAGAACGAAACAGATTGATTCCTGGAGGTTCACCGTGCGCATACGCGAAGTATCGCGTATGTGATGGCATTTGACTACCCCACATTCCTTAGAGTATCGCTGGGATGCCCAACAGAACGATTAGCAGCAATACGACGCCGACGACCGCGGGGACATACGTCCACACGCCACAATGATCCGTCGTGGAGAGAGTCGGGATGCTTAGGTAGCGGAGGATACGACTCCATTGATTCATAGGTTCCATCTTCATCAAAATTCTTCTTTCAAGACTGTTGGCAATGTCGTCTGTGGCGCGCTCGAACCGGCTCTAAACGAAGTCGGGGGGCGCGTCGATTGTGCCTTCCTGGATTCCGATGGCCGTCTCCACGATGACCTCGATGATTCGTCTCGCCTCGTCATCCACCCCTCGGCGTATGAGGGCGAACGCGGGCGAATCGAAGATTTCGTCGTAGAGCCTGCGCTTCAACTCCATATCCGCGATGCCTTCCCGGATTCGCGGGCGGTATTCGGCGAGCAAGGCCAGGAACTTGGCGTACTCTTCACCGTACCCCTGCTGGAGTTCCACATTAATGCGTTGTGCGAGCCGCGGCGCCACGCCGCCTGTGGATACCGCGATGGTTAGCGAACCACGCTGCATCGAACTCGGCACGATAAAGTTGCAGAGATCGGGAACGTCGACGATATTGCAGAGGATGCCGAGTTCTTCCGCTTCCTCTTGCACCATCTCCGAGGTTGGCCGGTGGTCGGTGGCGCAGACCACGAGGAAAGCGCCTTTCAGATCGCCGCGCTGATACGCGCGTTGTTCCCAGTCCAACCAGCCCTGTTCCGCTTGAAAGGTCAAGGTCTCGGTCAGTTCCGGGGAAATCACCGTGACCTTTGCATCCGACCCGGCGAGCGCGGCGATTTTGCGTTCCGCCACCTGCCCCCCGCCCACCACGATGCAATACCGGTCGCGCAAATCCAGAAACGCGGGGTAATACGGGATGGGTTTTTCCGCACTCTTGCGAGTGATCTCCTCAGCCATTCGATCGTCTCAAGTCTGGCGGTCTGAGTTACCGCCGCTCCAGGGGCAGCTCCGCTGTCTCCGCGCTTTGTCGCTCGGTACGAGCGTATTCACGCAAAATACAACGAAAATACCTGTTTAGATGGACCTAAACGACCGACTCGACCCAAAATAGCCTACACGCGTCAGTCAAATTGTAACAGTGTCGTTCAGGCTCGTCAGGCGGTTGTGGCTTCTCGCTTTACTCTTCAGCGTCCGTCTTGTCGTCACTGTCGTCGGTCGGTGCGTCGTTCACAGTCTCGTCGGTCGACGTGTCGATGACCGTCTCTGTGGCTGTGTCGTTCGGTTCCGCACCGTCGGCTTCGTATGGCACATTTTCGTCGACATCTTTTTCGAGAATCTTGGCGATGGCCACAACCCGGTCACCCTCATTGAGGCGGATCATACGGACGCCTTGCGTATTTCGGGAGATGGATCGAATGCCGCTGACTCCCGTACGAATAGCGATTCCGTTCTGGGTGACCATCATCAGTTCGTCATCCTCGAACACTTCCATCACACCCATCACTCTGCCATTGCGGTCGTTGGTTTGAATGTCGATGACACCCTTGCCGCCGCGCCGGATACGCCGGTATTGATCGACCTCTGTCCGTTTGCCGTAGCCGTTTTCAGTGACGGTGACCATAAACGAGCCTTCACGCGCAACCACCATACCCACGAGTTCGTCGTCGTCCTGGAGTTTGATTCCGCGTACGCCGCGCGCTGTCCGTCCCATGGCACGGACATCTTCCTCGTAGAAACGGATGGCCATGCCGCTGCCGGTGGCCAAGATAACCGCATCGTCGCCCTGGGTTTTGGAGACGGCGAGGAGGGTGTCGCCCTCGTTCAGCTCGATGGCGCGAATTCCGGCTTTGCGCGGATTGCTAAACGCGTCCAGAGCGACCTTCTTCACCACGCCTCTCTTTGTCGCCATCATCAGGAAATGGTCGCTGTCGAATTCCGACACCGGGACCATGGCGGTGATTCGCTCGTCGGGTTCGAGCGTCAAGATATTGGTGATGAACTTACCGCGCGCCGCGCGTCCCGCCTGAGGGATGGAGTAAACTTTGAGCCAATGGACGCGTCCCTGGTCGGTGAAGAAGAGGATGTAATGGTGCGTCGAAGCCACGAACAGGTATTCGACGAAATCCTCCTCTTTGGTTTCCATGGCGGTGATTCCTTTGCCGCCGCGCGACTGCCGCCGGTAGACACTGGTGGCGATTCGTTTGATGTAGCCTTTGTGGCTGACCGTCACCACCATGTTCTCTTCGGCAATCAGGTCTTCGATATCGATTTCCGAATCGGCGCTGATGATCTGGGTGCGTCGTGCGTCGCTGAAACGTTCCCTGATTTCGGCCAGTGCGTCCCGCACGATTCCGGCCACGCGTTCCGGGCGCGCCAAGATGTCTTGAAAATCCTCGATCGCACGGATGAGATCGTTATATTCCTGCTCCAGTTTCTCGCGTTCGAGGCCGACCAATCGCGCCAGCTGCATCTCCAGGATGGCTTTGGCCTGACGTTTCGAGAGTTCGAAGCGTTCGATCAAGCGGGTCT
>CAYTDF010000025.1:0-5779 GCA_964436365.1 uncultured bacterium
AAATTCAACTAACTATGGCACATACTCCTGCGGGCGCCAAGAAGGTTATCGATATCGCCTGCGGTACAGGACGGCACGCCTGGATGTTAGCTTCAAAGGGATATTCGGTCGTCGCTAGCGATGCCTGTGCGGAGATGCTCGTCAGGGCTGAGAGCGCCGAGTCCCACCCCGTGCGCGAAGGCGCGACTCCCCGGTTCTTGCATTGGGATCTGACTCAAGCGACGCCGGACGGCATTCAGCGCGAGGCTCCACTCGACGCGATTCTTTGCTTCGGAAAATCATTCGCCCATATTCCACGACCCGATGCCGAGAAGACACTCGAGAAACTCGGCGGGCTCCTTCGGCCGGGCGGTATCTTGCTCTTTCAAATGAAGAACCTCCATCGTCGGGTTCTCGACAAGGATCTGTTTCTACCGTTCCTACGCCGCACGATCCCAGGGGGTGGCACCGCCCTCTTCGTTCGCGGGTATGAAATCCAGCCGGAGCACCCGGAATGCGTGATCTTTCATCTCTTCATTAGTGCCTCTTCGTCATCGGACCACCAGGAGAGCGAACTGCCTCTCGGACCGGAAAAGAGGGTTCACCATTCCGCCTCGTTCATGCAGGTTTGGCCACCCGAGGCCATCGGTCAATCGTGCCGAGATGCGGGTTTCGAGCGGATCACTTTCGAACCCGTTAATCGTGCGGCATCGGCTTTCGATCCTCGTACAACGGAAGATTTCTACCTCTGCGCCCGAAAGGTATGAGTGTGCCTCCCGGCGGCAGCATACTTGCGCCGCTGTACGTTTACACTTCACAGCCTCGCTCGCGCTCGGCATTCTGCACGTATGAGACATCGCAGGGCGTTCCTCTATCTCCAAGCTGCGGTTGGCCTGTTGCTGGTCGCGTACCTCGTCGTCCCGGCGCTGGCCATGCTCTTCGCTTCGCTCCAGGCGGAGACTGGGTTGACGCTTGAGCGCTACGTTCGTTTCCTCCGGTCCAAGAGCGGTATGCGGGCGTTGCGGGGCAGTGTTTGGGTCTCGATTTGTACCGTGTTGGCTTGTATGGCTGTTGGGGTCCTGCTCGCCGTTCTCGTCCACCGCGTGGATTTCCCCGGCCGGAAGGTATTAGCCTCGCTTCTCGTATTGCCTTTGGCGCTTCCACCTCTCGTCGGCACTCTCGTTTTCTATTACCTCTTTAGCGAAAGCGGTGTTGTCCCGCGCGCGCTCGAGGATTTCATCGGCATTCCCGCGTCGGCTGTGGCGGCACGGAACTTCTGGGGCGTACTACTGGTCCATACGTACACGATGTATCCTTTTGTCTACATTCTCCTCCTGGTTTCACTCCGGCGTTTGGATGATAGCCTGCTCGAGGCGGCCCGGGGCCTTGGGGCGGGACGAGTTCGCGTCTTCCTTCGAATATGGGCCCCACTCGTCTCACCGGCATTGATCGGTTCCAGCCTGTTGATCTTCATGATCTCGATGGCTTCGTTCTCCGCGCCCTACTTTTTTGACGATTCGGGACTCTATCTCTCGGTTCTGATCTATCGCACGAAAATCAACCAGGGCTTATCGATGGCCATGACCCAGGCTACGGTGCTCTCCGCGGTTTCGATCCTGTTCTTGATCCTGTTGCAGCACTATCAGGGCGTCGATCGCCTGCGCTCGGCATCCAAAGGCGTCGCTCGCACCCTACGCCCCATTCCCGAGGGATGGCCCCGCCTCTTGGCCGTGCTGACCGTGGGCGTCGCCTCGGCAATCTTGCTTCTTCCGGACGCCTTTATTGTGCTGATATCTTTTGTGCGTAATAATACGTGGACGGTCCAGATCATGCCCACCGAGTACACGCTGGAGAATTATCAGGCGGTTGTGCGGGACCCCGACACGTGGCGTCCGATTCTCAACAGTTTGGTTATGGCTACAGGTGTAACCGCAGTTGTCGGGATCGTCGGATTGGCCACGGGAGCCTGCCTGGCGCGGCGCGATCTTCCTTTTCGAAGAAGTTTGGATCTCGTGGCCATGCTGCCTTGGGCTCTCCCGGGAACCGTCTTGGCTTTGCAGCTCATCGTTCTGTTTCGTCAACCGACGCCGCTGAGCTTCGGCCATGTACTTGTCGGATCGGTTTGGCTTCTGCCGATCGCCTATGCGATGCGCATGCTGCCCATCGTGGTGCGTTCGAGTACCGCGGCGTTTCAGCATTTCGATCCGACATTGGCCGAGGCGGCCGCCGGGCTGGGCGAACGCCCATTCGGTGTTTTCCGCCGTGTGATTCTCCCCTTCATTCTCCCGGGTTGGATATCGGGGCTTCTGCTGGTCTTCGTCACCGTATTGGGGGAGTTCGCCAGTTCGATCATGCTCTATGTTTATGACAACATGCCGATCTCTGTCCGAATCGACCAGCAACGCATCGATGTTGGAAGTATTTTCGTATACGGCGTGATTCTTGTCACGCTGGCCGTCATCGCGGCGGCGGTGTCACGGCGGCTCGCGGGTGAGCAAAAACCTTGAGAGAGACTCGAAGCGTTCGGGTGTTTCGCCGAACGTGAAAGAAGGCCGCCGAATCCCCGCAATGCCTCTTCTGCGGCTCGAAGGTTTCGGAATTGTCTACTTGCTTTTGGGGGAGAATTCGCCGAAATAGAGCAGGTGCGCGGTCGAATCGAGCTGATCGTGCATCCAACTCCAGAGCTCATCGATCGGCCCGAGGTTCAGAGGTCGATTGGTCGCCGCGTAGGCTTCTACGTATTCCTGCCACAGCCGCTCGTAGCGTTCGGTAAAGGCCTCGAATCGGTACGAGTACACTTCCGTATTCAGGTCTGGGTCTTTCTCCAAACCCTCCGCCAACGATCGGCACGACAAAGCCATGTCCGCCGTGAAGTTCAGCATGCGCGCACCCAGATCGATTACCCGCAGGGTATCGGCGTCGCGCGGCGGCGTCAGATCGCCGAGGTAGACATGGGCGGCGTGGGAATCCGCACGCAGCTTCCGCCAGTACGCCATGGTCTCTTCATCCGCACTCGCCATCTGCCCGACCGATACGGCCAGTTCGCTCTGGAAAAACCGACGCGCCTGGCCGTGCCGTTGCCCCTGGCATTGCGCGAGAAGAGTGAGTGCACTCGACAACTCGGGATCGTCCGACCCGAAGATCTGCAGCGCGTAGGCGTCTGAGTACTCCGCGAACGGAATTGGGGCTGGGTTCCAGGAGAGGGCGGAGCAGTAGACCACTCCGTAGCCGTTCATCTCACTCAGATTGGTTCCAGCCACGCCCCGAAAGCCGTCTCCCCAGCTGCTGACAAAATGGCCTAGCGCACCGGTTTCGTGGGTCTGCTTGGCCATGATCTCCATATTGGGAAACGCCAACGCATAGACGGGGTATAAATTATGCCAGTCGCGCATGGCGGAGAGCGTTGTAACCGGGAATCCTGCGTCGTGAAGGGTGTCGATGTCCTTGTACCGGTCGCGAGGCGTGTACTCCCAGAACATCATGTTGATATCTTTCGGCAGGTCTCGCAAACACCCCGGATACTTGAGCGCGATATCGGCGTACATCATCATCGTCTTGCCATGAGATGCGAGGAGGTTGCGTATTCGCTTGTAGTAGTTGGCGATGACCGTCTCAACGCCGAGTTTTTCCACCACCTCTTTCGAGCGCCCGGAACCGATCTGCCAGCTCTCATCCAGTCCGGCATGGAAGTACTGCGAATCGAACGCTGGCGCGATCTCGTTCACCATCTGGGTCACCAACTCGAAGGAGTCGTCGCATGTCGAGCAGAGATCCATCCCTCCCTCAACCTCTGCCAGATGCTTGTACTGCGGGTGTTTGAGCGTCTCCTCCATGTGACCCAGAAGTTCGACTGTGGGGATGATCTCGATGTAGTACTGTTTGGCGTAACGCACCAGCTCCCGCAGTTCGTCGAACTTGAAGCGATCGACCGCCTTGCCTAGTTCGGGATCGAACGCGTATTCGAAGTGATCCGACTCGATGAAGAAGAGGTAGGTGTTCATCTTGAAGCGCGCGAAGGTTCGAATGCTCCGCTTATGGTCTTCCAGAGTGGGGAGCTGGTTGCGCCCATAATCTTCGCTGTAGCCGCGCATGCCGATTGCGGGCCAATCGAGTATCCGGACACACGGAACCGTGGGCTCGCTCTGGAGCAGCGCGGTCGTCAGGATCTGTTCCAGGGTCATCATCCCGTAGAAAAGACCCACTTCGCTGTCCGCGCGCAGAGTAATCGCCGAATCAAAGACGAGCAGTTCGTAGCCTTCCGCCCGGGCCTCTTCGGGGAAGCGCATGTTTCGTTGGGGGACCGTGAGGAAATCCGAGCCAAGGGTCAATGCGAACGTCCGGTCCGTTCGTGTGGTGAGGGCACCGGGGCCGGGTTCGATCCCCAACACGTTGAGTGACTCCGAGAGCCGGGCTTTCAACCGCATCACCGTCTCATCGCCGTCGGCGGTCAGCAGGCAACGAAGCTGGGCCGGGTCAAACGAAAATTCGCCGAACCGGCTTTCCACGATCTGCGGTCGAGGCAGAAGGATCCTGGCGTCAAACGCGTTTGACGTCGAACAGACGACGACACAAGCGAAGAAGAATACACGTGAGACTACTGTCCTAACCATCTTCCGCTTTCTCCCAAGAGCTATTCCCGATTCTCATCCCCCGCCACTCGATTGTGTAAAGAGAAGATTGCTTACTATACAACGATTGTGGATTGGGCGAAGTCGCTCAGCGCTGCCCAGACGAGTGAGTCACGATTGAGGTCATTCGAACGACGGCTAGCATAAGCGGTGTATGTCATGTTGTTTCAGTTTGTTATAAACTTGTTGGCACGGACCTCCAGTGGCAATATCAGCCTGCCGCGCCCTGAAGGGGCGACCGGAAAAATGGAACACCGAGCCCGGCTTGACTCATCCCAGGCGCGCCAGGACACTATGCAACTCTGAATCCAGCGTATGAATGAGACGCATGCAGCCTTTTGAAACTCTTCCCGGCAGTCAAACCCAGACATCTCCATTGGCCCATAGGCCGATAGACCGCAACCGCCGTCGACGGCTCCACACGGCCCTACGGCGGCCGGACAGCGCGTCCGCCAGTGGTTACAGGGATCACCTCCTGCCGACTCCATCCGTCGTCAGCCGAACTCGTCTCGACCACGGCATGGTTCTCCTGCACGAGCCTGAGGCGAATGCGCCTTTCCTGGCCCTGCGGTTAACCTCGCGCGTTGGTGCTGTGGCCGACCCATGGGAGAAGGCCGGGCAGATGACTCTGGCTGGTGCTCTGTTGGAGGCGGGCACAAGTCGGCTCACCGAAGACGAGATCGCGCAACGTTTTGAGGGCCGGGGGGCGACATTCGATGTCGATGTGAGCAAGGACACGCTGACGATCACGCTGATCTCGCTGGTCGATTGTTTTGTGGACGATCTCGACCTTCTGTTCCACATCATCGGCGATCCGATCTATCCCCAAGAGGCGTTTCTTCGCGAGCAGGAGATGCTCCGAATGGCCATCCGCGAGGCGGAGGACGATCTGCTAACGTTCACCGCGCGCACCTTCAACAAAAACTTGTACGGACGTCATCCCTATGGCGTTTCGGTGATGGGGACCCGCGACACCGTCGACCGGTTGACACGAGACGAGGTTGCGGACGCTATCTGGATCGGCCTTCGGCCTGACCGGATGGTCGCCACGCTGGTGGGAGGGGGCGAGAAAGAGATCGACGCCCTGCGGCAGCGTCTCGTGGGCTTCCAGGGCCGGGGAGACCGGCCGTGCCCGGCCGTGCCTGAGATTCCGGCTCGCTCCAACGAGAAGC
>CAYTDF010000025.1:5789-19162 GCA_964436365.1 uncultured bacterium
AGAAGCGCATCGTGGTGGAGAAGGACCGTGAAGCCGCCTGTGTGGTCATGGGGTTTCGCGGACCTTCCATATTGGACGGGGATACCGTGCCCATGCGCGTCCTGGATGGCGTCATGGGCGGAGCGATGGACTCGCGCCTCTTCCAGCTGATCCGGGAAGAGAAGGGCCTGGCCTATCAGGTCGGTTCGAATCTGCTCTGCGGACGTTCCGGAGGGCAGTTCGCCATGTACGCGCTGACAATGCCCGAACACGTCGAAGAGGTGATCGAGGTCGCGATGGGTGCGTTCGAACGAACGGTGCGTGAGCCTATCCCCAAAGATGAGCTGAACCGCACGATCCATTATCTCTTGGGCAACGGACTGATGAGCCTCGAAACGCGTGCCAACCGCTCATCGGAATACGCGGTTCTCGAAGCCTTGGGGATAGGGTACGAACAGGTTTTCGAGTTGCCCCGGCGAGTGGCGGCGATTGAGGCGAGCGATGTCCAGGAGGTCGCCGGAAAGTATCTCCACGATCCGCTCGTCACCATCACATGCCCGGGGCAGGCCGCCGCACACGAAGCCTCCCCCGAGTAACAGCCCGATGCTATTCTGCGGCGCTCGGTATTCAGCCCGTCGATGACACGACGGTTGAGCTCGAAACGACTCTAGGTGTCTCCACGAAGATCCGTCCGTGAGCGTGTGCGAAGTGCTGTTGGACTCTTTACGCTCGGACTTCCTCTGGAGAATGCCAAAAAAAATACAAGACCGGATGGTGTTCAAATGAAGAAACTCGTACTCCTCAGACATGGAGAAAGCACTTGGAATAAAGAGAATCGGTTTACCGGATGGACGGATGTCGATCTCTCGGAAAAGGGTCTGCAGGAAGCGAACGAAGCGGGGCAGGTCCTCAAGAAAGAGGGCTTCACGTTCGATGTGGCTTACACCTCGCTTCTGAAAAGAGCGATCCGCACACTCTGGATGACCTTGTCCGGGATGGACTTGATGTGGATTCCCGTCATTCGCAACTGGCGGCTCAACGAGCGTCATTACGGCGCGCTCCAGGGTCTCAACAAGGCCGAAACCGCCAAGAAGTACGGTGACGATCAGGTCTTGATCTGGCGAAGGGCCTATGCGACCGCGCCTCCCGCGTTGGAGAAGGACGATGACCGTTATCCCGGAAACGACCCGCGCTACAGCGATCTCGCCGAGAGCGACACACCTCTGACGGAGTGCCTCAAAGACACCGTCGATCGTTTCTTGCCGCTCTGGCATGATGAGATCGCCCCGGCTGTGAAGGCTGGCAAACGCGTGCTGATCGCCGCCCACGGCAACAGTCTCCGCGCTTTGGTGAAGTACCTCGACAACGTCTCCGACGACGAAATCGTAGGCATCAATATCCCTACAGGTATGCCGCTGGTTTACGAGCTGGATGACGATCTCAAGCCCATCAAGAAGTACTACCTGGGCGATCCCGAAGCCGTCAAGAAGGCCATGGAAGCCGTCGCCAACCAAGGCAAGGCCAAATAACCGCTACGCGTGCGCCCAACTGACGGGCGAATGCGGACAGGTTTGACAACCGATACGACCGTTTACAGGGGCACGTCCGTAAAGATACGCCGTGCCCCTCTTGCTGTCTGCCCCAAATGCCCGGGATACTGCATGGGACGCCGCTGAGCGTTTGAGAGAGACTCTGGAATCGGAGAGCGGGCCTTTGGCGTGGCGAACTTGGACGGGGAAGAACAGGAGGCGCTCGGTTCTTCTATGCGTTCTGGGCGTTCTCGTGCTCGGTTACGGGCTCCCGATCACTGTTCAAATCATCTCTCATCTGTCTGGAAAGCAGCCCGTCGGAACGAGCTATCTCGAAGATTTCAGATTCGGTTCCGTTGCATTCTTACCCACGGATTCTCAGCTGTTCATCACCGATGGCGCGGGGACTGCGTTTGTCTGGGACGCCGCCACTGGCGAGCGGGTCCAGACTATGCAAACCGGGCTCTCCGGCCCCAACGACATGCTTGTCGAATCGGCAGACGGGCATGTGATCCTGGCGGATCGAACCGGACGAGTCGAGACATGGAATCCCGAGACGGGGGACCGCGTATATCGCGCGGCCCGAACGGATGGGGCACCCAACGACAGCGTCAGACTTCTTCCAGACGGTAAGCGGATCATTCTGGCCGGTACCCAGGGCATTCTGTGGGACTTTTCCGGGAATAGCGCTGACGGCCAGTTGCCCGTTTACGAGCGGATTCGTGAGGATTACAGGTTTCTCCGTTCCAGCACTGCCCGAAATTCCTCCTTGGTGGCGACATCCGTGGCTGAGCGAGTCAGGCGCGGGTATCAGACGCGGGCGGTCATGTTGTGGGACGCCGATACCGGCCAACTCATGACCACTCATTACCGCTGGGGAAACCGTTTCGCGGTGCTCTCCCCGGATGGGAAACAGCTCGCTTTAGGAACCCGCTACGACACGATCGAGTTTTGGGATGTCGAAGCCGACCGGTTGCTCCACCGGCTTCAGACGGGGCAGGCTGCCAACTGCATCTGGGGAGAACCGGCTTTCTCGCCGAACACGCCAATCGTTGTCGTCCCCAGGACCGTCATTGTCAATCTGCACGAAGAGCGACGTTCCATTGTCCACCGCTTCAAGGAACCCATCCGTGTTTCCGCGCAGTGGTTTGTCGACTGGTTCCAGGGGCGTGGCCACGCGCGTTCGGCGGATGCGGGGACAGGCGTCCGGAAAAACGTCATGCTTTATTTCTACGATACGCGGACGTGGGAACTCGTTGGCGAATTCGAAGTGGAGCGGGGAAGTGTGAACCTCATATCTTCCGAAGTTGGGTACTCGTCCAATGGCAGTCGGCTTTTCAGCGTAGCCTTTGCCGACCCTGGAGTCAGCACCCTGAAAGTGTGGGATGTAGGCGATCTGACCGGTCCACAGCGTAGCGAGTTCCAGGAGCGGTAAGGCCGGTCTGGGGCGTCCCTCGTCACGGAGTATCGTGAAAGCCTCGTTTCAGGTATCTTTACGAACATATCTGGAGCGTGAATGTACAGCCGTATCCGCGTCATCGGGCGGCTGAAGTCGCGTTCGTTGAACGAGCTATAGCCTAGTGAACATGCCCACAAGGAGCATTCGATGAAGAACAAAGTCGATCGACGCCGTTTTGTGAATACGACTGTTGCCGCCGGGGCGGCGTTTAGCGCACCCTACGTGGTGCCTTCCACCGTTTTTGGAGCGAATGAAACTTTGACGATGGGGATTATCGGTCCGGGGGGGCGCGGAAGAGGCGTGATGGGCTCTTTCCAACGCTTCGGATGCAAATTCGCGGCGGTTTGCGATGCCCGCACATCCAACAGGATTGCCGGGCTCGAACGTGCCCAAGAGAACAACGAAGGCAAGATCGACCAGTACATCGACTATCGAGAGATGCTCGACCGCAAGGACCTCGATGCCGTGCTGATCGCCACGCCCGAACATCAGCACTGCACACAGCTCATCGATGTTGTGGACGCGGGGATGGATAGTTATTGCGAGAAGCCGATGTCGCATTCCATTAAAGAGGGGGCCAAGACTGTCAAAGCGGTTCGTAAGACAAAACAGATCGTACAGATCGGTATGCAGCGGCGAAGCTCGCCAGCGGTCTGGAAGGCCAAGGATGTCGTCCAGAGTGGCGTGCTGGGCAAGATTCCCATCGTGCGCGCGGAGTGGAACTGGAACTGGTCGGGGCCGTTGGATGACTCGCCCTTACCGGAAGAGGAAGTCAATTGGGAGCTCTTCAAGCGGCCCGCGAGGCGTGTCAAATATGCGCCCCGGAAAGTGACGGCTTGGCGTTTCTTCTGGGCGTTCTCCGGCGGCAACGTCTGCGACCAGGGCACCCACCTTATGGATGTCATCCAATGGTTCATGGGGACCGGCGCGCCACGCACCGCCGAATGCACCGGACGGATCGTGCGCATGACCAACGGCGAGACCCCCGACCTCTTTTCGGCGCTTTACCAGTACCCGGATTTCATGGCCACCTGGACGCTGAACTACAACAGTACCTACAACAACGATTGGTCCATTACTTTCCAGGGTATCAAGGGCACCATGCGGATCGATGGCGGTGGATACAAAGTCTATCTCGAACCGTGCCGTGGAAAGACCGAACCCGACCAGGAATTCAAGGGAGGAATCCCCACCGAGCCTCACGTCAAGAACTTCATCGACTGTGTGAAGAGTCGCGAAGAACCGAATGCCCCGGTCGAAGTCGGCCACCGGGCTGTCAGCGGACCGCATCTCGCGAACTGCGCCTACAAGAAAGGCCGCCGCGCCAAGTTGAACGAAGCCGCAACCCGCGTTTCCTACTAAGACCGCCACGCATTGCGACCACGATGCGCCGGGACCACGGCGCAACAGGCCGCTTGTCGAACGTTTGTGAGGAGAAGAGACGATGACCATGCCTCGACGCGATGCATTGAAAATTGTGAGTGCGGCCCCATTTTTGGGACTCTCCGCCACCGAAGCCACTGCCCGGACGGCTTCGCGCAAGAAGTCGGGAAAAGATGACCGAAACTGGCGTGTCCTCAAATCGCCGAACCTCTCCGAAGTGGCCTTTCCGCTTGGAGGAATCGGGACTGGGAGCGTCTGCTTGGGGGGCCGTGGACAACTCCGTGACTGGGAGATCTGCAACAACCCCGCCAAGAACCGCACGCTGGCCAACACCTGCTTCGCATTGTGGTATCGGCAGAAGGGCAAGGACGCCCGCGCTCTGATTCTGGAGTCGCAGGTCGAGCCTCCCTACCGGGGCGGGGGTGGGCTATCCCGCGATGGAATGCCCGGCATGCCACGTTTTCGCGATGCCACTTTCTATGGCGCGTATCCATACGCGCGATTGGAACTGCGGGACGAAGACGTACCCATCGAACCGACGTTGGAGACCTTCAATCCTTTCATTCCCGGAAACGTCAAGGATTCGGCGCTGCCCGTGGCGGTTTTCTATTGGCGGCTCAAGAACCGCTCCCGGCGTGAGGCGGATGTCTCCGTGCAGATGTCGCTGCTCAATATATGCGCCGACGACGACTTCGGTAAGAATCAGAACGTCTATGTCGAGGAAGGCGGTCTGCGCGGTCTGCGCATGATGACCCACAAACATTCAGCCGAGCACTTCAAGTTCGGGACGATGGCCCTGCTCACCCCCCACCAGGATGTCACGTATCTGACACGCTGGGCGCGGAGCGGTTGGTTTGACGATCAGAGTCTCTTCTGGAACGACTTCTCCGAAGACGGCCGGCTGACCGAAACCAAGGCTTCCGACCCGACGCCGAATCGGAGGACCGACACCGGATCTCTCTCTCTCTCCGCCACGTTGGGACCGGGAGAGAGCGTCGTTCTTCCGTTTATCGTCGCCTGGCATTCTCCCCAACGCGAGAACAACTGGAACGGTGAGAGAGAAGTCAAAGGTAAGACAGTCAAGAATTACTACGCGACCCATTTCAAAGACGCTTGGGATGCAGGACGCTACACCCACGAGAACCTCAACCGCTTGGAAGAGGAGACCGGTCGGTTCCACAAGGCGCTCTTCGGATCGAGTCTGCCACCCGCCGTTTTGGATGCGGTTTCCAGTCAGGCGTCGATCTTGAAGACCAACACCTGTTTCATCACCGATGACGGCCACTTCTGGGGATTCGAGGGCACCAGCGAAAGCCGGGGGTGCTGTACTCTCAATTGTACCCACGTCTGGAATTACGAGCAGACGCTGGCTCATCTTTTCCCATCGTTGGAGCGAACCGTGCGCGTGGCCGACTTCGACTTCAACACGGATGAGCAGGGGCACATGGCGTTCCGTACCTTGATTCCTTTGGGGCTATCGCGCTGGAAGTACAAACCCGCCGCGGATGGGCAAATGGGCACCATCGTCAAGTTGTATCGCGAGTGGCAGCTCTCGGGTGATACCGAGTTTCTACGCGGTCTCTGGCCGGGCGCCAAACGGGCGTTGGAGTTTGCTTGGCACGATTGGGACAAAGATCGAGACGGGGTGATGGAGGGCGAGCAACATAATACGTACGATATTGAGTATTTTGGCCCAAATCCCATGATGGGGGCCATCTACCTCGCCGCCCTTGAAGCCGGTGCCCGCATGGCCGAGGCGCTCGGCGACCCGGATTCCGCCAAGCAATACCGCGAGATAGCCGAGAACGGCAGCAAGAAACTGGACGAACTCTGTTGGAACGGAGAGTACTACGTCCAGGTTTTCGACAAAGCCAAGGAAGTGAAGTATCAGCTCGGAGAGGGGTGTCTCTCCGATCAGCTGCTCGGACAGTGGATGGCGCACGTCAACGGTCTGGGGCATGTGCTCCCCGTCGAACACGCACGTAGCGCGATCCAAGCCGTCCATACCCACAACTTCAGACGAAATTTCGATACGCACTACAACCCGCAACGTATTTATGCGCTGGGAGACGAGGCGGGGCTCTTGCTCTGTACTTGGCCGCGCGGCAATCGGCCGCCGCTGCCGTTTGTCTATTCCGACGAAGTCTGGACAGGGATCGAGTATCAGGTTGCGGCCAACCTGATTTACGATGGATTTATCGACGAAGGTCTCGAGATCGTCGAAGGCGTTCGCAATCGCTACGATGGGGAACGACGCAATCCTTGGAACGAAGTGGAATGCGGTCACCAGTACGCGCGCGCACTCGCCAGCTGGTCTGTGTTGCTGGCCCTCTCGGGATTCCGGTACAGCGGACCCGAGGACCGCATCGGTTTCGAGCCGGTGATCGAGAAGAAGGATTTCAACTGCTTCTGGTCGTGCGACCCCGGTTGGGGAACGTACCGGCAAAAACTGCGCCGCAGCAAGGTCGAGGCCGGATTGGATGTCCAGTACGGCAAACTGACCGTGCGAACGTTCGAACTCCCTGCGGCACGCTCCATGAAAGAGGGGGAAGAGCTCAAAGTGGAAGCTCGGATCGGGGAGCGGGAGCGCGTGGCCGAAGCGGTTGTGCGGAACGGGCGTGTGCGTGTCGAGTTCCGTCGCCTCGTATCCCTTGCGGCGGGCCGGACACTGAGTGTCGCCGTCAGAGGCTGAGCGCTTGGATAACGCCGTGGTCCAACTGTATGTGGTCGGTGGGTTTCTCGGTTCGGGCAAGACAACCGCTCTGCTTGGGCTCACGCGTTGTTTCGAGCGGCGCGGCCAACGTGTGGCGCTCATCACCAACGATCTCACCGGTGGGCTTGTCGACACGGCCACCGTGCAGATCCAAGGCGTGGAGGTCCGAGAGATATCGGGCGGCTGTTTCTGCTGCGCCTTCAAGGATTTTCTGAGCGCGGCAGACACGTTGCTCCAAGAGATGCAACCGGATGTGATTCTTGCCGAGCCGGTGGGGTCGTGTGTGGATCTGGTGAAGACGATCGTCAAGCCGCTTCGCGCGTACACGCAGGACCGGTACCGTATCATGCCCCTCTCCGTGCTAGTCGATCCCGAACGCCTTGTCGAGATGACGGCTGACGCGCTCTCATCCCAAGCGCCCACCGAGGACGCCTGGTCCGACGATGTCGGCTACTTGTTCGAACGGCAGATGGCCGAGGCTGACGTTCTCGTGGTGACCAAGGTCGACGCTGTCGACGAGCGTCTTCGCGAGACCGCTCTCGAGCAGATCCGGCGGCGCGAGCGCATGGGCGACATCACTCCCACCGCCGTTCAGACCGTTTCAGCCGTCACCGGCCAAGGACTTGAGGAGTGGCTGCAAACGCTCGATGGAATCCCGGCCGATGGCAATTCTCGTACGATCGATATCGATCCCGAACGAACCGCGCGCGCCGAAGCCGAACTCGGGTGGGTGAATCTGGAGGCGCATGTCGTCCCGCCCGCCGAGTTCTCTGATTCAGCCATCGATATGATCGCGCTGGCCAGCGGTTTTATGGTCCGCATGGCGGATCGTCTCGAAGGTACGCCCATTGGGCATCTCAAACTTTTCGCAGAAGCGAATGGGAAGGCGTTCAAGGCGAGCCAGGTTCGCTGTCGGCAGACCGTGCGCCTGGAACCGATTGAGGGCGGTTCGTCTGGCCCCGGCTCGGAGACTTCTTCCTCCCCACGTATTTTGGTCAACATCCGCGCCGCCGCTGAACCGGATAGTCTCTACGACACGGCGTGCCACTCATTGCGCGAGGTGGCCTCACTGCAGCGCGCCGAAGTGCGGCTCGTTCCTCACGGCCTGCTTCGCCCCGGCGGCGCACAGCCCAAACTCCGTATCGGCGACTCGCCGCTCCGATGAGAATGGAACCGACGATGTCAAGAACCGGCGGCAAACATCTTGCGCGTATGCGTGGCATCACCAAGCGCTTTGGGCCGGTCACTGTATTGCAGGATGTCGCATTCGATATTCACGCCGGTGAAGTCCATGTGCTTGCCGGTGAGAACGGGGCCGGGAAGAGCACGCTGATCAAGATTCTCGCCGGAGTGCATACCGAGTTTGAAGGAGCCATCGAGTTTCTGGGTGCGCCCGTACGACCCAAATCGCCGTTGGAGGCGAACACTCTCGGAGTGGCGGTCATCCATCAAGAATTCTCGATGGTGCGTTCGATGCCGGTGGCCGACAACATTTTTCTCGGCCGTGCGCCGACCCGGTTCGGGTTTGTCGACCGATCCCGCCAACGTGTCGAAGCGAAGCGCCTGCTTGAACAACTCGGTCTGGAACTTGATGTCGACCGACTGGTTGAGGAGTTCCCGATCGCTATCCAGCAGTTGATCGAAATCGCAAAGGCTCTGGGGCACAACGCCAAGGTGATCGTGATGGACGAGCCGACCAGCGCGTTGAGCGCCCCGGAGGTCGAAAGACTCTTCGCTCTGATTCACAAACTCAAATCGAACGGGTGCGGGATCGTCTACATCACACACAAGATGGAAGAGATCGAACGTATCGCCGACCGCATCACAGTCTTGCGTGACGGTTGCACCGTTGGCAGCGCACCGGCCTCGGAACTCCCCGTCCCGAAACTGATCGAATGGATGGTCGGCAGGGAATTGGACCGGCAGTTCCCGCGCCACACGCCACACCTGGGCGAGGAGTCTCTCTCTCTCGACCGGTTCAGTGTCTTCCCCGATGGAGACGGTTCCAAAGCGGTGGCCGACCGGGTCTCTCTCACCGTGCGCGAGGGAGAAATCCTGGGCATCGGGGGACTCCAGGGCTCTGGGGCCAGCGAACTGCTCATGGGGCTGTTCGGAGGCTACGGCCGAAACGTCCAGGGAGACGTTCGGCTCAATGGCCGATCCATACGCATCGCGTCTCCGCGCGAGGCCATTCGTGCGGGGATCGCCATGTTGACCAACGACCGCAAAGTGACCGGACTGGTCCTCTCTTCCTCGATCATTGCCAACGCCATCTTGGCGGACTTGAAGAACCTCACGCCCGGCGGGTGGCGAAGACCGGCGAATGAACGGCGGGTGGCGAAGACAATCACCGATCCGCTGCATCTACGAGCGGCTTCGTTGGGTATGGAAGTTGGCGCGCTTTCCGGTGGCAACCAACAGAAAGTGGCTATTGCTAAATGGTTGCAGACCAAGCCCCGGTTGTTGCTTCTCGATGAGCCCACTCGGGGGATTGACGTCGGCGCGAAGCGTGAAGTCTACGAACTGATGAACGAGTGGACCGCCCAAGGGATCGCAATTATTCTGATAACCTCCGAAATGCCCGAACTTCTAGCGATGAGCGACCGGTTGGTGGTGATGCACCGAGGGTGTATCACTGCGGAAATCACGCAGGATGAAGCCACCGCCAGCAGAGTGTTGGAGGCTGCCATGGGGCATACGCGAAAGAGCGAGACGCAATGAACTTGGATGCAACCGCTGCAACGGAGAGCCGCATACGCGCAGCATTGGGCAGCGCGGCGGGACGTGCGCTGATCGCGCTGGCGCTGGTCGTGCTCGTCGGCGTTGTTTTCAATGCCGAAGGCGCGTTCTATAAACTGGGTACGCATCGTGACGCGCTCCGTCAGGCTTCCGTATATGGGACTCTGGCCTGTGGAATGACCCTCGTGATCGTTACCGGCGGCATCGACTTGGCTGTGGGCAGCGTCTTGGCGTTGACCGCGGTCTGCTTCGCCAAGATGAGCATTCATTGGGGCTGGTCTCCCTTCGCGGCGGTTCCGCTGGCAATTCTACTCGGCGCGGCTTGCGGCACAGTATCGGGTTTTGTGACCGCGAAACTGCGCGTGCAACCGTTTATCGCCACTCTCGCGATGATGGTCTTCGCCCGGGGGCTGGCCAAATGGTCCTCGGGGGGCATGAAGGTCTCCACCGTGATGCGGAATGCCGAGGGTGGGTATGACCCCGTCGACGTGCCTGCCATCTTTCGGGCCATCGATTCCCGCCTTCTGTGGGATAACCTATCGATGGTGACTGTCATTTTCGCTTTCTGTGCGGCGCTTGCATGGGCGGCGTTGGCGCGTCACCGCTGGGGGCAGCAGCTCTATGCCATCGGTGGAAACGAAGAAGCGGCGCGGCTTTCGGGGGTCCCTGTGGTGGGAGCCAAGATCGTGGCCTACGCTGTTGGGGGCGCGCTTGCCGCCGTGGCGGGGATTTGCCAAGCTGCGCAGGAACAACAGGGCGATCCCGAGGCGGGGATCGGCTACGAGTTGATTGCCATCGCCATGGTGGTAATCGGCGGCACCAACCTTATGGGTGGCCGGGGCGGCATTGGACTGACCCTGATCGGTGTACTGACCATCGGGTATCTTGAGAAGATACTGAGCATCAATGCCGTGCCCGAAGCGGGACGCTTGATGCTTACCGGCGTGATTATCGTGGCGGCTGTGCTCACGCAGCGAAGGCGGAGTACCTAACCGTTACGGGGGATTTGGAACGAGGAGGACTAAGGAAATGAAACGAACGATTCCGTTACTAACCGGCCTCTGTTTGGCGGTATCCATGTTGATTTGCGGTGGCTGTGGAGAATCTGAAACGCCCCAAGGGGAATTAGCGGCGCGATTCGGTGGCGGCGATGGCGTGGACGAGGAGAAGAGGACACCCATCGAGCGTCGTCCCGCGCCTGCAGCGTACACCATCGGTATGAGCCAGTGCAATCTGGGCGAACCCTGGCGCGTGCAGATGAACGCCGATGTCAAGTACGCCGCCGCCAAGCACGCCAACATCAAGGTAATCTTCAAGGACGCGCAGAACGATTCGCTCAAGCAGCGCTCCCATGTCGAGGAGTTCGTCCAAGCGGGCGTGGACCTGCTCATCATCAGCCCCAAGGAAGCCCAGCCGTTGACCGAGCCCGTGGCCAAGGCGTACGACGTGGGGATTCCCGTCATCGTCCTCGACCGCGCTGTGATCGGCGACAAGTACACCTGTTTCATCGGTGCGGACAACGTCAAGATCGGCCGCGCGGCCGGAGCCTGGATCAAGGAAAAACTCGGCGCGGGAGGAAAAGTTGTCGAACTCAAGGGTCTTATGACTTCCACACCCGGGCAGGATCGTCATTGGGGATTCTTGGAAGGGATCGATGGCGGCGGTCTTGAGATCGTCTTTGAAGCGGACATGAAGTGGCTGGAACCCGATGCTCGCAAAGAGATGGAGTCGGCATTGTCGCGCTTCGACAAGATCGACCTGGTTTACGCTCATAACGATCCGGGTGCGCACGGTGCGTATATCGCCGCCAATGCCGCGGGCCGGGAGAAGGATATTCTGTTTGTCGGTATCGACGCGTTGCCGCAGGAGGGTGTGGCCTATGTGAAACAAGGCATCCTCGATGCAACATTCATGTATCCCACCGGCGGTGCGGAAGCGATTGAGTCCGCGCTGAAGATTCTCGGCGGGGAAGAGGTCCCCAAGAAGATCGTGCTCGGTTCGCGTGTCTACACCGAGGAAAACGTGCAGCAAGGCGGCGAAGCGATCGATTAGTATCGGTCTCGCGTGCTTCATGCACAAAGCGTCCAAGGAGGTTCCGCATGCTACGGATAAACTGGGCTCGGTTCGGCCTCTACCATCTGCGCTGGCAGCTTAGTACGCCCATTTTGGCGGGAGTGGGCATCAATTTCGCCGCTTGGGGGATCACCAACTTCTGGATTTCAGCGTCAATCGCGAATCTGATCGGGGCGTCGATCTTCTTCTTTGTCGACCGAATCATTTTTCAGTCTCCGAAGTTGGATGCACAGTGGGAAGTGATTGAGAACGTCCAGTGTGTCGACTGTGGGGTATCCGCCCGAGGGTACCGTCTGGTCAAAACCAAGAACTACGATCGTACGAAGGATACTGGGCCGCAGTACCGTTGCGAGACGTGTTCCAGACAAAAGACGCAACGGCTGCGGGAACAGGGCGTGGAGATTAGTTGAGTCTCATGCGCTTCGCGGCGGTCAATTGACTCGTTTGACGGATTGCCAATAGATTGGAGTTAAGAATGCGGAGAATCTTGTTTTCATCTTTGTTGCCGGTTATTTCGGCTGCTGTTTTGGGCGTTTTCTTTGTGTCGCCGGCAAGCGGGGCTGAGTCCTCGGCGAACGCGTTTCTCGAAAGTGTGACGGGACCCACACCACTACTCTCCAAAGCTGCGGTCGCTTGCTGGTCACCCGATGGTACCAAGGTCGTGTATGCACGAATGCCGGCTGGGAGTATCGGTGCGCGGGGAATCTCGATCCTCGAAATGGATGGAAGCGGCAAAACGCGCGAACTCACCGAGAGTGGAAAGGATCCCGCGTGGTCTCCGGATGGCAAGTGGATCGCTTTCGTGAAGGAAAGTGGCGACGGCTCCAATGCGCGAGACATTCGTACGTTGAATGAATCGATATGGCTGGTGGATGCGGACGGTCGCACGGAGCCGAGGCTCTTGACGAAAGGTGCCTGGCCATTCTGGTCACCCGATAGCGAGGCCCTCCTTTTCCATTCGCGGGAGGACTACGGTCTCTATCGCATCGGCATCGACGGCGAGTCGTCCGCCGAACGCATCATCGTAGAACTTGGCTATCCGTTTCCCGCGATCTCGCCGGATGGGAGGCAAGCGGCTTATATCACGCAGGAGATGCGGAACGTCGTCGTCAGGCCGATTGATGGCGAAGAAGAGCGAAAGCTCCCTATGCCCGTACGGCTTCGGGGATTCCTGGGCCGGTGGTCTCCCGACCAAAACTGGATCGCTTGTGGAGGGTTTCTCGGCACCGGCGTGGGGCTTTGGGTGGTAGATGCGACCGGGAATAGGGAGCCCGAGTCTTTCTTGGTGGGCAACTGGAGTCATCCCGCTTGGTCTCCCGATGGGAGATTCCTTGTCTACAACAGCGCTGTGCCGGGTGACTTGAACTTGTGGATACTGAATGTGGACGAGACACGCGTCCTGCTTGAGAAGTGATCCAGGAAGTTTCGAACACCGTCCCTTTTTGCGTGTAAACGGCGGTCGAGAAGTGCGGCGGTGTTGAGGGCGGTTTAGAAGTGC
>CAYTDF010000026.1:0-5737 GCA_964436365.1 uncultured bacterium
GAGTTTGACTCCGGCCGCATCGGCCACAGCCTGCATCTGCATGATGTTGCGTTCCAGGCGGCGGACGTCAACCAAGAGGGTGGGCGTATCCAGATCGAAGATAGTGCGTGGTGTTTTCATGGTCTTCTTGGCGGTCGAGGCATCACTTTCGGGTGGACCGGCTTCGCTTACTCCATTGTGAAGGATGGCGGGCATCAACATACCGTCCATGCGGCTGGATGTCACGCTTGGACAGACGGCGCAGAGTTCACCGAGACTTCAATCACACCCAAGACAGCACCCACCTAAATAGTTCATAACAACCTCACAACAAAGAACTTAGTGAATAAAAAACGCACAATCGCTCCCGCCTTCGTGTAATCTTCTACATCTCTTTTTCACAATTTTAGCGGCCACGAACTTGACATTTGTTCACTTCCCTATAATTATACAAATGTTCACTCAACCATCTTGAAATTCCCGTTTGAGGCCGATCGTGGCGCACGAATTGTATCGCGACATTGAAGTGATCTGCCGGTTCTCCGGCATCCCGAATCCCGACGGCCCCCGGGTCATGCCGCTACGGGTTCGCAGGGTCTCCCGCGCGAGTTCCGCCCATGCGGTTGAAGAGATCACTTTCCATTGGATCAGCCGACACGGTTCGTATCCGTGGGTGCATGTGGAGGTTCTGCTGGACGACCGACGAGGCCAAGACGGTGAGGCCGTGGAGTTGGTCTTCGACACCGAGCGCCTCCGTTGGCTGGAGCGAATTCGCTCGACGGTTTTCGAGCGCCACAGCCGGAGGGCGAAACGATGAAACGAGTGATTATCCATGTAGATATGGACGCTTTCTTCGCGGCGGTGGAACAGAAAGCGAATCCGGGCTTGCGCGGAAAGCCGGTTTTCGTCACCGCGGTTCCCTCGCAACGAAGTGTGGTGGCCGCCTGCTCGTACGAGGCCAAGGCACATGGAGTCAAAAGCGGCATGCCCGCCCACAAAGCCCTCGAGATCTGCCCCAACGCCATTCTCGTGGAAGGCAATCCTCAGAAATACATCCATATCTCCATGGAGATTTTGCGGACGCTAAAGCGCTTCTCCCCCCAGGTCGAACCCTACAGCATCGATGAATCTTTTTTGTCCGCACGCCTCGACTCTTGCCGATCCCGCTCGCTCCCGACCTCCAGTGCCCCTGGGCGCACAGCGGCTACGGACGCGGCCCCGACCCTCACCCACGAACTCAAGAAGTTCGGGGAGAACATCAAACAGGCAGTTTGGGAAACGAGCGGATTGACCTGTTCAGTCGGTATCGCTCCCAATAAATTAACCGCAAAAATGGCGACGGGATACAACAAACCCAACGGGGTGACCGTGGTAACCGAAGAGGAAGCCTACCGGTTCATGGGCGAGTTCCCAATCGGAAAGTTATGGGGAGTCGGACCGCGCACCCGCCCGATTTTCGAACAGCTGGGCATTACCCAAGTCAAACATTTGCGGCGACTCCAACGCGCCCAGCTTCGATCCATGTTCGGTGTGAACGGGGACTTCTTTTACAACGCCGCACGAGGCCGCGACGACACACCGATCGTCGCCGACTGGGAAGCGCCGCCCGTCAAATCCGTGGGGCACTCGCACACCCTCGCGCGAAACACCCACGACAGAGAGACCCTCGTCGCGCTGCTGCACGCGCTCTGCGCGAAAGTCGCCAAGCGCATGGCGGTCGGCGGTGTTCTCGGCCGTACGGTCACCGTGACCGTTCGCTACGGAAATTTCAGTTCGCAAACCCACGCGGTTTCTCAAACGACACCGATCGAATCGGAGACGATGATTTACCACCTCGCCAAGGGCATTTTCTTCAACACATGGAACGGGCGGACACCGGTTCGGCTGTTGGGGATTTCCGTATCGAACCTCACGCTGCAAAACGAGGCCCGGCAACGGCCACTCTATACCGACCCACACGACCGGAAACTGGACACCGCCGCGCGGGCGTTGCGCGATGTGCAACAACGCTTCGGAGATACCAGCATCGCCTACGGCTCCACGCTCCTTTTAGGAGGCGCACCGGCCGCTCGAGCCCACGGTTTGGGCCATGCGGGTCTCGCTGGCCCCTTAGACAGCGCCGCGCAGCCGTTCTAGAGTGGTTCTCAGAAGTTCTGTCCGTTCGCTGATGGAGTCCGCTTTTCTTTCCCGCGCCCCTCGATACAAAATTGGGCCTGGCGGCCCAATTTCACTCGGGAACACGGGAAGGGGAGATCGAATTGTTTCTACAAGGTTTCCTATAAAACGGTCAAAACTTTCGAGAGATGCTCTAAGAGTGTTTCTCGAACGCCGCCGAAACGAGGAGATTCGCCCCTATGACAACATTCCACGTTCCCCGCCTCTCCACCCCGCTCACGCTCGATGGCCAACTGGACGAGCCCATTTATGACCGGATCAAACCGTATACCGAGTTCGTCTATCCTTGGGAACCGGACCGTACCCCACCGGCAACCAAAGCCTGGCTCTTCTGGGACGAACAGTACCTCTATGCCTGCTTCGATGTCGAAGAGAAAAACATCGTTTCGGCCCCTCCCGCCTCGACCGAAACCAGGAGCGTGGAAGACAAACAAGCGGTGCTCGATCATTGCCGGGCGGAGATTTTCCTGTGGAACGGGGATCCGAACGGTCCCTACTACGGCTTCGAGATCAATCCCCACGGAGTCACTCTGGACTACGAGGCCCGCTTCCATCGTCAACTCAACCGCGACTGGTTCTGCGACGGCCTCACCATAGGCACGCAGCGGGACGCGAACGGCTACCGCATCGAAGCGGGCATCCCGCTCGACACACTCGCCCGCGAGGGCTACGACCTACGCAAGAACCCGCAAGGACACGTGGGCATCTATCGAGCGGAAAAGGATGTCGACAATCCCGATGATTTTCACTGGAGTTGTCTCGTCAATCCTCATCGCGAAGAGATCGATTTTCACATCCCGGAGACATTCGGAACCATGATTCTACATCCCGATGAATCATTGGCCGAAACTGAATGAGATGCGTGCAACGGCATCATGTTGACGAAGGAACAACAGAAGAAAATCCGCATCGGCACGTCTGGATACTCGTTCCCAGACTGGAAGGAGACCTTCTATCCGAGAGGGTTGGCGAGCCGCGATTGGCTCCGCTATTACGCGCGGTTCTTCGGTATGGTGGAACTCAATGTAATCTACTATCGTCTCCCCACGCCGAGCGCCATGCGCACAATCGCGGCCAAGACGCCGCCAGACTTTCAGTTCCTCGTCAAAGCCAACCAAGAGATGACCCACAAACGCGAAAACGCCTCGGCAGCGTATGCACCGTTCCGGGAATGCCTGCAACCGATGCGCGAAGCCGGAAAACTGGCCGGGGTTTTGGCGCAGTTTCCGTATTCCTTCAAACCTTCGCAAACCAATCGCGAGCATCTCGTCCGCTTGCGCGATGAAGTGCCGGATACGATGTTTGCCGTGGAGTTCCGTCACGCCCGCTGGCTGACGGATGAGACCTTCGCCCACCTCCAGAAACACGCGATCACGTATACCGTCGTCGACGAGCCGGACCTCCCCAATCTCGTCCCACCGCACGTGCAAGCCACCACAGGTACAGGGTACGTCCGATTGCATGGACGCAACCGAGAGCATTGGTACGGTTCGGGCGGGGAACGTTACGATTACAACTACAGCGACGAGGAACTGGAGGAATGTAGCTCAAAAGCCGAATCGCTGCTGGATGCGGTCGAGGTACTCTACATTCTCTTCAACAACTGCCACCTCGGCCAAGCGGCACGCAACGCGCTTCAAATGCAGGAAATGCTTCTCGGCGGGCCGGTGGATTTTGAAAGCGACACGCTTTTCGCGGGCCTATGAACGGCAATCGAGTTTTTATAGTGTCTCCCAAAAGATCCTCCCGGTTGAAAGACGCTGAATGCCCGAATTTCGCGGGCACTTCGTGCGCGCTACCGGAAAAAACTTTCGAGAAACGCTCTAGACCAAGGCGGTGCGTCACGCCTTCACGATTTTCTCTCGTCCTTGGGTGACCTCTTTCGTCGCGTTACGTGTGTCGACGACAAGTGCGGCCCGGTCGACAACCCATTGGTAATCGATACAGGTGTGTGCGGTGAGGATCAAAACCAGATCGGCCTCGCGGACCGATTCGTCGGTCAGTTCGACAGACCTCGCCGGGCCGAGATCGCCGTGGCGTCCGGCGGAGAATACCGGAACGTACGGGTCGTGATAGGTAATATCGCAGTCCCATTTGGCCAGGAGATCGACGACTTTGAGTGCAGGCGATTCGCGGACGTCATCGACATCCTTCTTGTAGGCAACACCCAGCACGAGGATTTTCGCCCCCTTCACCACCCGGCCACGTCGACAGAGCGCTTCGACAACCCTGTCGACAACAAACTGCGGCATTCCGGTATTGATCTCTCCCGCCAGTTCGATGAAGCGTGTCGAGAAATCGAACTCCCGCGCTTTCCAAGTCAGATAGAAGGGATCGATGGGGATACAGTGGCCGCCCAATCCCGGACCGGGATAGAACGGCGTGAACCCGAAAGGCTTGGTGGCGCTGGCTTCGATAATCTCCCAGACATCCAATCCCATGCGCGTCGTGAGGAGTTTCAACTCATTCACCAAAGCGATATTGACCGCGCGGAAGATATTCTCCAGAAGTTTGGTCATCTCAGCGGCGGCGGTGCTAGAGACCGGCACGACCCGGTCGAAGATGAACTTGTAGAGCGCTTCGCCGACTTCCAAACAGGCCGGTGTCATCCCGCCCATCACCTTAGGGATCGTCCGTGTCGTATAGTTCGGGTTACCTGGATCTTCGCGCTCCGGCGAATAGACCAAGAAGAAGTCCTTGCCCGGCTCCAGCCCCCGGGCCGCCATGGGCGGTAACACATGCTCCGCCGTGGTGCCGGGAAACGTCGTGCTTTCGAGGACGACGAGTTGGCCCGGGCGAAGCCTCTTGGCAATCTCCTTGGCGCTCTCCTCGACGTAGCGCAGATCCGGCTCGCGGTGCTCGTTGAGCGGTGTGGGCACACAGATGATGATGGCGTCAACCTCAGCCAATCGGTCGTATTCGGTCGTGGCTTCGAAAGTCTTGCGCTCCCGTAACGCGGCGATTTTCTCGGAGGGAATATGGTGAATGTACGACCTGCCCGCGTTCAGCCGTTCGACTTTCAACTCGTCGACATCGAAACCGATCGACCGAAATCCGGCGGTGTCGATCTCGAGAATCAGCGGCAGGCCCACATAGCCGAGGCCGATCACACCGACCGTGGCCTGCTTACTGTTGAATTTCTCAATCAATGCGTCGTGCTGGCAAACGCCGTTCGTACTGTTCATGAGTTGTTTCTATCCCATTCCGTGCGAGCCTCGACAGCGGAGCACGGCCAGGCACACCAATCGATGCGCCCACTGATTCAAGATGCCTTCGGTGCGGCCATCTTCTCCAGATGGTCGTCGATAGCCGTTTCGAGTCCATCGATCGGCACGCGTGTCTGTTCGGTGGTGTCGCGGTTGCGAATCGTGACCGCATGGTCGTCCAGCGAATCGAAATCGAAGGTGACGCACAGGGGCGTGCCGATTTCATCCTGACGGCGATACCGTTTTCCGATATTACCAACATGGTCATAGGCCGTGCGGTAACGCGTTCGGAGACGATGTTCGATTTCTGTGGCCGGTTCGGCGAGTTTCGGCTTCTTGAAGAGCGGAAAGACCGCCACCTGAATCGGCGCGACACG
>CAYTDF010000026.1:5747-14599 GCA_964436365.1 uncultured bacterium
ACGCGGAGAGAATCGCAGTACGGTGCGCTGCTCGGGAACGCCCTTGTCGTTCGGGATTTCGTCGATCTCGTAAGCGTCGGAAAGCAGAACCAGGATCGTTCGATCCACGCCCGCCGACGATTCGATACAGAACGGAACATACTTTTCACCGGTCAGGTCGTCCCGATAAGAGAGGTCTTTTCCGGAGAACTCGGCGTGCTGCGAAAGATCGTAGTTCGTGCGGTTGGCCACGCCTTCCAGTTCTTGCCAACCCATCGGGAAGAGATACTCCACATCCACACATCCTCGCGCGTAATGCGCCAGTTCATCGGGATCGTGGGGACGCAAGCGGAGCCGTTCAGGATTCACGCCAAGCGAGGCATACCAATCCAAGCGTCTCTGTTTCCAGGCCTCAAAGGCCTCATCGCTCTTGTCGGGATGAACGAAATACTCCAGTTCCATCTGCTCGAACTCGCGCTGCCGGAAGATGAAGGCTTTCGTGGTGATCTCGTTACGGAAGCTCTTCCCGATCTGGGCGATGCCGAAAGGAACGCGCTGCCGAGTCGAGGTGACGACGTTCCTGAAGTTGACAAACAAAGCCTGACAGGTTTCGGGCCGCAGATAGGCGATGTTCTTCTCATCCTCGACCGGTCCCCAGTGAAGTTTGAACATCAGGTTGAAGGCCTTGGCCTCTCCCAGTTCTCCACCACAATCCTTGACCAATTTCGACGGCTTCTTGGGGCAGGTCTCTTCGTCGATCTTGTCGGCGCGGAACCGGTAGCCACAGGTCTTGCAGGTGATCATCGGGTCGTGAAACGAGCCGACGTGCCCCGAGGCCTCCCATACACGAGGGTGGCATGTGATCGCGGTATCCATGCCCACAACGTCGTCGCGGAGTTCGACAACATCCTTCCACCAGGCGTCTTTGACGCGGCGCTTCAGTTCGACCCCAAGCGGGCCGTAGTCCCAGGATGCCGCGAAACCGCCATACAGTTCCGAGGAGGGGAAGATGAATCCGCGTCGCTTGCAGAGGGAGACGATATCTTGGAGAGTGGGCCTTTGGTCGGAGTTGCTCATAGCTGGTTCTTTCCTCAACTGTCTCTGTCAACCGGATCGTTAGCACATCACCCCCGCCCCACGGAACCCGCTGGGAATGGAGGCCGTCTGGAACCAACCGGCGGATGTGCCGATGGGTGTGCCGACGGGTATGACAGGATTAGGGCGTTTCTCGAAAGCACTGTCAGGAAGCGCCGTACGGCGCTCACGCGGTGGATTGTCCCGCGTCGAACGGTCGGACGAGACTTCTGAGAGAGGCTCCAAAACGCCCATTCTGTCGATAGGATCGGGCAGGGTCAATGGTCTCCCCGCCCGTCGAATCGTACAGTGTTGAAGAGTAAGGGGGACGACCGTCCCTCCACGGCGGCCTTTGAGCTAAAATGCCGTGTTTGCAGGGATAGAGCTCGGTCAGGCTTGCCCGTATGTCGATCTGGAGAAAGAAGCATGTCTCACAACCCGATCCGGTCTACGTTTTTCTTGTTCGCTATGACACTGACAACACTGGCTTTCATAGGCTGCGGAGAGGAGTCCACATCACCCTCGGACTCGAGCTCTACCTCATCGAAACAATCTTCGGAATCGAAAGCCCAGGCCGCGGCACAATGGGCTGAAGAGAAGACGTCACCCGAATCGGGAACGGCGAAGACGGCTGCCCAAGCCGTGATGCCCGGCGCCGACGGCGCGGCGAGCGTGGTCGGCCTGCGCTTCAACCCGCACCCCGAGTGGAAATCGTCTCCCCCATCGAATCCGATGCGCCAAGCTCAGTACGCCCTGCCGGGAGACGCTGGAGACGCGGAGCTGGTCCTCTTTTTCTTCGGCGTGGGCGCGGGCGGTGGAACACAGATGAATCTGGAACGCTGGGCGGGTCAGATGGGCACCACCATGGATCAAGCGGAAGTTAGCGAGCAAGAGGTCAACGGATGCAAGATCAGCACCATGGCGGTCTCGGGCGCTTATTCCGGTATGGGACAAGGTGAAGGTTTGGCCGATTTCCGCATGATCGCCAGTGTGATCGAAGGTGAAGGCGGCCCATGGTTCTTCAAACTGGTGGGCCCGGAAGCCACGGTCCAGGCTTGGGCCGACGCCTACAACGCCATGTTGTCGAGCGTTGGCAAATCATCGTCCTGATCGGGACGCCCGCAACACGCTCGGCGGAAACACTCCGATTTCCCTTCCCCACCGTTACTCGTCGGATGGGTCTTCAGGTGGGTTCGTCTTCTTCCCGCCGACAGTCCCCGCGGACAGACGCTGCTCGGCTCGCCGCAGGAGGACGATGTTCCGCGTGTAGATCACGATTCCGGGAGCCGTTCCGAGAAACAGAATCGGCTCTTTAACGAGAACGGAGTAAGTCAGCAACGTTATACAACCCCCGATCGACAGAAACCAAAACGCCAGCGGTACAACGCTTTCACCACGCCGCTCTGAAACAACCCACTGCACAATGAAACGTGACGTGAAAAAAAGGTTGCCGAGCAAACCCAGCGCCCCCTCCGGTGTCAACAGTTTCACCAACATGTCTTCGAAAATACCCATTTCAATCGTATGCCTTTCTTTGCAGTGTCTTCAAAATCGCGGTTCCGGCGTGCGGAAACAGAGCGCCCACGTCAAGCAACTCACCAACGGTAAAGGTGCCACACATCACCATCCGTAAGCCGCCATTGCTTCACTAATCTGACATCGTCGCCCGTCATCGGGCCAACCTGATCTTCCCTTACGAGCGCGTATCGCCCAGCTTGCGTTTTCGGGGCGCTCCACCACCCACGTGTACGCGCCTGGGCACGGGCTCTCGGTAGAACTGTCTCCAGGCGGTCCCATGTCTCGACAAACGGAATTGTTCGACCACTGGCGAACGAAATGAGCGGCTCACCTTCCCGTGCCACACCGACGAGGGGATCTTGCGCGGAGACCAACGCCCCGATCTCGTTGCCGACAAACGCCAGTTCAACTCCCTTTTGTTCGAGGGCCGGCGCGACCTCTCCGAAATAGAGCGGAACGATCAGTGCAACGGCAAACGCCAGAATCACCACACGCGGTTTCTGGCGCGCATCGACCGACAGACAGAGGATGGCCACACCACAGGCAACGGCGACCAAGACCGCGACCAACAGCCACCCGATGGCCACCGAGTAACTCCCGGGCAGAATAACGAGGGCTGCAATCCCCCAGAGCACGAGAAGCGCTCCAGCGACATCGAGCAAGCGGTGGAGTTTGCGGTCGCGATTTGCCAGATCGAGCCCGCGAGCGGCGAGCAGCGCGAGCGGCGCGTAGAGAGGCAGAAGATCGTGCGATTCCCGACTGGGGAGCGCGCAGAGAGCCAGAAAACAGAGAACGATGCCCGCAACCAGCGCGCGTATCCTCGGCGGGAAAGGTAGTTTTCTTCTAAAGCGGATATAGCCTGCGATAAGAACCGGCATGAGGTAGATCCACGGGGCCATGTCCAAGCCGATTCTGGCCAGCCAATTTCCGAGGGATCTTCCTCCGCTCCACGCACGGCCGGACCCTTCGGCGAGTTCAGTCAAAACGCCACCGCTCTCTGAGCCCATTGCCAAGATGACCGCCGCGTACCAAAGAAGGCCGACACCGGTCCCGAGAAGCCCGGCGATCGCTACAGATCGAGGGGCAAGTCCCGGCGTTTCACCTCCCGACCAAACCCAGCACCCCATGAACAGAAGCAAAACCAGCCACATTGGAAGCCCTCCGGCGAGGAGGGTCCCCGCCACCGCGACTCCCAACAAGAAACGAGGTTTGGGGAGCAGTCCCCAGATGGCCATCAGTCCAAGAAAAACGCAGAACGCGATAAGAATCTCAGGGGTTCCGAGCCTGGCCTCGAAGAAGAAACAGCAGGTAGAAACAAGGATCATCCCGGCGACAAATCCTGTGGATAAACCATAGAGCAGGCTCGCGGCCCTATAGACCATCAGAGCCAATCCCGCTGCCAGAAGTGCGGAGGGGAGTCGGACAGTGACCACGGAGACTACACCGATCAACTCGGACACACCGCACGCCAGCCAGTGATAGAGCGGCGGCGTGGCCAGCTGCGCCTCGCCATTGAGGTGGGGCACGATCTGAACGGGGGAGACCGTCATCTCACGTACCGTCTCCGCCACACTTGCCTCATTGGAGACGTTCAGCGGCGCCGCCCCAATGCCCGCCATAAAACTGAAAAAAGAACAGATCAATAGCGTCGCAATCTGGGCCTTGTGTTGCCACCTCTGAGCGTCCGTGTTCGAGGGAGCGGCCTGAACCAGCAGATCGAGCAGAGACGTTTCGTGGCTCTGGCGTAAGAATCGGTGCGATCGAGATTCAGCCATGATAAGAAGATTGCCACAGACGCCCCGGCATTACGAGTTAGACAACCCACTCCTCGGCTCACGCGCCTGCGAGAGCGGCAGGTGGAAACGCAGGATACCGCCAGGGCGTCAGAACGAAGAGAGGCGAACTGGCATTGGCCAGGGTTTTCCGCGATTCTTGGAGGAGCCCGTCACGCATCCGCGACGCATGCCCTACCCGTCAGCGCGGTGTGGCTGGCACAGATTCCAGATACGAGACCGTGAGACGGGCGTTTATCTCAGTGAGGCTGTGCGATGCCGGTACAGAGATGGAAACAGGTCGAGAGCGCCTACCGGTGGCGGGTCCTATGGCGAATCGTCGAGGAGAGCGGCGAGTGGACCGTGCTCGGCCCGATGCTGGACGCATTAGCTAAGGGCGACGGTGGTTTCGAGCGGGTCAAGGACGGCCCCCGCAAGATCATCCTGCGGGGTGACGATCCTCTCCATCCAGAAAGTGAGCTCTGGGTCAAACGTTACATCCGGGACCGTGGAACAACTCACCTGAAACGGATGCTTGGGCGCACCGACCCCGCTCGCCGCGAGGCCGAAATGACCCTACGGGCCGCCGCCGCCGATGTCCCGACATCGATCCCCATCGCTTGTGGAACGCGAAGCCTGGGCTCAGAATCCGAGGCGGTCTCGATCTACCGCTCGCCGAAACACGCCCGGCGACTCGGCGCGTTCCTGTTCGATCTCGACCTCGAGGCTCCAGCCGACCGGGCCGTGGCCAACGAACTCCTGCGGCGGGTCCTGGCGTCGCTACGTAAGTTGCACGATGGCGCGCGACTCATCCATCACGATGTCAACATGGGGAATATCTTGGTCGCGCCGGACGGTAAGGGGTTCTTCCTGATCGACTTTCACCGCTGCCGCCGCCGCCTGCCCTTCGTTCATCTGCGTCAGCGCGCCGTTGACCTAAGCAAACCCTACCATTTCGTGGACCGTGCCTACTCGCGGGAGGCGTGGTTCGAACTCCTCGACGCATACACGCAGGGCGACAGCTCTTTGCTGGAGGGCATACGGAAACACTGGGACGAGGTCTGCGAGAGCCGGATGGCGCGCAAGATGAACGCGATCGTCAAGAACTGCTTGCGCACGCGCGTCTATTTTGTCCGGGAAGAGATCGACACACCGTGGGGCCGCTCCGCTGTCGTACGCGACCGGGACACACCCAGCGAATGGGTGGAAGAGGCTATCGAAAAGGCGTGCGTCGAGAGGGTGCACAACCAACCCGGCGACTCGCGCCATCAGGAAACCCCAGAGACATTTCCCGCCGGTAATGCCGGGCGCAAGAGTTCAGAGAATCCTCTGGCTCGCGCCGCGTGGCGGGAGGCCGTGGCCGCGGCTTGCCGGGGTGAAACCGAGTGGGCTCCCGTAGCGCTCGTTGAGCCTCTCGACGACGCTTCGCAACCGGCTTACCTATGGAAAAAGGCGTTTCAGTCCTTCCCTAAGGGGCGGCCGCGCTACGCTCTTTCGTGGACGTTCGCGCTGGAACGCATGTCGGAACAGTCGTTCGAAGAGAACCTCGGCCGCCGTACGGAGTGATTTATAGTATCTCCCAAAATTTCTTACCGATTGAAAGACGCTGAATGCCCGAATTTCGCGGGCACTTCGTACGCGCTGACAGAAGACACTTCCGAGAGACGCTCTACACGCCCACTTCATCGACGCGAGCAGGAGCCTATACTGGGTCCATGAGCTTCAACCAAGAATACAGATTCGCGGGCGTGTTGATTCCGATCCTCATCATAGCGGGCTGTGGTGGCGCACCGGACAGCTCGCAAGAGATCACGTTCAGCCACATCCTCAACCCGGAGTCGGAGTGGCACGCGGGGGCCGCACGGTTCAAGGAATTGGTGGAAGCGAAGACAGCCGGTAGCGATAGCCCCACCCGCGTGAGCCTCTTTACCAGCGCGTCGCTATCCGGCAAGAACCAGCAGACCGAGTTGGACAACGTCCAGAGCGGCGGACTGGTCATGACCTGGGAGTCTTCCATCCTGCTTTCGACGCTGGACCCGGCGTGGTCGGTCTATTCCCTGCCCTGGCTGCTCGACGACTACGAGGACGCCGAGACGCTCTGCGAGGGACCCTTGGGCCGTGAGATGTTGGAACGGCTGCAAGAGAAGCGTTTGATTGGGTTGGGATACGGGTTCAACGGTTTCCGACAGCTGACCAACGGTCGGCACCCGGTCCTGCGGCCGGAGGATCTATCCGGGCTGCGCATCCGGGTCCCCTCGATCGAGATGTACGTATCGCTGTTCGAACGCTGGGACGCCAAGCCGAGTTCGATGAATTTCGGCGAACTGATCCCCGCTCTGCGCTCGGGCGCGATGGACGGCCAAGAGAATCCGCTGCATGTGATCGAAGCGGCCAAACTGAACGAGGTCCAGAAGTACCTCTCGGTCTGGCAGTACTCCTTCGATCCCTTGGTCATGTGCGTTAACCAGGAGTGGTGGACCGCTCAGAGCCCCGAACTCCAGAAGGTGCTCCGCGACTGTGCGATAGAAGCCTGCGCATACCAACGCGGGATCGTTCGAGAGCGGGAAACCGAACACCTCACAGCGCTCCGTAAAGCGGGTATGGAGATTTCGGTTCTCACCGCGGGACAGCGAGAAGCGTTTCGTCGTAGCGCTGAGGGTCTTTACGAAACCTATCGAGAGATCATTGGCTCCGACCTCCAGGATCGCTTCGTCGCCGAGGCCAAACGCCTCCGTGAGATGCCCTAGCGAAAACCAGTGGGCCAACTTTCCATGCGTGAACGTACCCTGCGTTGTCTTTCCTTCGTTACCGGCGCGGCGCTCGCGGTTCAGGTCACATTGGTCTGCCTGCAAGTCGTCGGTGAAGGTTTGCTATCCGACGCCTTCACCCGGGAGATCAGCAAGTACCTGATGGCCTGGGTGACGCTGCTGGGAGTTGCTTGGATTGTCCTGGAAAGAGACCTTCTCGCAATTCGGTGGTGGACCAGCGCACCAAGATGGTGGAGACAGACCACACGATGGGTCCGTTTGGGGACAACGCTGATCCTGTGTGGTGTGCTCCTGGCTTTCGGAGTCTGGAACGCCCTCCTGACCCTCCAAGATGGCAAGACGACGGATGCCTTGGGATGGCCCAAGGTCTGGGTAACCCTGGCGCTCCCCGTCAGCATGGCGGTTACGCTTCTGGCCCTGATCGTGGAGAGTCGGCGAGGAGGGCGAGATTGATGAACGCCTCTCTGATCATGGTCTTGCTGGCCGCGGCGATGCTCGCGCTCGAAGTCCCGGTCGCGGTGGCTTTGGGGCTGTCGGCAACGCTCGTCATCGCCCTTTTCGATCTCGGTCCGCTCCTGACGATTCCGCAGCAGGTCCTCGGAACGCTCGACAGTTTCACACTGCTGGCCGTTCCTCTGTTCTTGGTCGCCGGGAACCTCTTGGGCCACGGGCAAACCTCCCACGCTCTGATCCATGCCGTGGGGATAATGACCCGGCGCTTGCGCGGTGGCATGGGGGTCGTGGCGGTGGCCGCGTCACTCCTCCTGGCGGGCATATCCGGCTCGGGTCCCGCAGATGTGGCCGCCCTGACTCTGGTTCTTTTCACACCGCTGGTGAACAACGGTTTCAAGAAAGAAGACGCGGCGGCGCTTCTCGCATCGGGCGGCGGAATCGGCATCATCGTCCCCCCGAGCATCGCTCTCATCATTTTCGGACTGGTGGGCAACGTCTCCGTGGAGCGACTTTTTCTGGCCGGAGTCTTTCCCGGCTTGCTTGTATCCGGGGCGCTCCTGATCGTGGTCATGGCCATCGCCGGGCGGGGCGGCGCGAGTCGATCCCAATCGAGTGATGAGACGGGTAGCGAGGCCGACGGCAAGAGCCTCTGGCTATCTCTCGTACGGAGTCTCGGGGCATTGGGCGCACCGTGCCTCATGCTGGGAGGGCTGTACTCGGGCCTCTTCGCGGATGCCACAGAGGCGGCGGCGGTCGTCATCCTCTATCTCCTGGCGCTGGAGCTGATTCTGTTCCGAGGCCTGAGTTGGCAAAGCCTTCGCCATACGCTGACGGAATCCGTGGCGACCTCCGCCCAAGTGCTCTGGTTGGTGGCCTGCGCGTCCGTCTTTGCCTGGGTGTTGCATCGCACAGGGACCACGACGGCTTTGGCCCAGTGGATCGCCGAAGTCTCCGGCAGCCAGCTGACTTTTCTGTTGCTTGTCAACGTCGCCCTTTTGGCGTTGGGTTGCGTCATCGATGCGGTATCGCTGCTTTACATTTTCACACCCATCTTCCTGCAAGCGGGCCGGGCGCTGGGTGTGGACGACATCCACCTGGGGATCGTCATCGTCACCAACCTCGCCATTGGCCAGGTCACACCGCCGGTGGGGGTGAACCTGTTCGTGGCCGCATCGGCCACAGGGGTGAGCGTCTCAAGCGTGGGCCGTGCAGCCCTCAAATTCGTGCTGGCGGAGGCCCTCGCGCTAACCGTCTGCGCACTTGGGCCGGGGCTATCGCGCTGGTTGCC